>CAZHOC010000022.1:0-16913 GCA_964534295.1 uncultured Bacteroidia bacterium
TCATCCCCCTGAGGGCAACCGCATTGCCTCGAGCATCATAGAGAGCGGCACTTACTTTATAGCCATTTAAGTCAGCATTTTCGAAGTTGAGGATCTCGGGCCGGATTTCAAGACTCGCATTTTGATAGTTTGCATCTAGGCGAGTACGCACAGCAAAGTCAGAAAGATGAACCTTGGGTACTGCTTTGAGATAGACTTCTCGGTGGATACCACTTAAGCGCCAGTGATCTTGGTCTTCAAGATAGGTGCCATCACTCCAACGAATTACTTGCACGGCAAGATGATTGGTACCCGTTTTTACGTATGGAGTAATATCAAATTCTGCTGGCAAACGGCTCCCTTGACTATAGCCTACTTTTTGGCCATTGACCCATACATAAGCAGCTGAGCTAATGCCCCCAAAATGAAGGATTATCTCCATATCTGCCCATTCTTTGGGTACATTAAAATTGCGCTTATAGAGCCCCACTTCGTTGTCTTCTGGTACAAATGGTGGATTGACGGGGATTGGGTAGCGAATATTGGTATAGATAGCTTGCCCATATCCTTGTACTTGCCAGTTACCTGGAACGCTTATCTCTTTCCAGCCGCCAGTATTAGCGGTAGATTGATAAAAACCATCCGGCACCTTATCTAGTTGAGGATACCAACGAAAGTTCCATTGCCCGTTGAGGGATTGCCACCATGGAGAAGATTCTCTATCCCCTGCTTTGGCCAATTCTTCGGAAGGAAAGCTGTATGCAGTAGCATGAGCATCCATCTTATTGCGGCTGGTAACCAAAGGATTTTCCCAATCATTGGGTAGCATTTGTCCAATCGAAAAAACCGGGAAAAGAAACAGCAAAATAGCTAGAAAGCGGTAGTAGCGCATAGTCAAATTTATTAGTTCGACTAAGCTAAATAAAAATCCTGAATCATGTAGCTCTCCGCAGACTTCTCGTATATTTGAAAACTAGATTAGATTAACACATTAACCGATGAAAAACTATTCCAGAGTCTTATTGGGTTTTCTTCTTATCATGCTCATGGCCCCACTCTTTGGCCAGCAGAAATCGCCCAAGCCTTATATAGCTACGGATGGAGAGATGATATTTGGCTTCAATCAGCTCACTGTCCCTGATCAATTTTTTGACCGGAAAATGCGCTTCAGTTTTTTCCCTCATTTAGATTTCACGGTCCATAAGGATTTCAATAAGTATATGGGCATATATGCGGGTATTGGACACCAAAATATTGGTTTAAGATTTGAAGATTCCGTTAAGAAAATGCATCGTTCACTCGTCGTGAACGCTCCTATCGGACTAAAGTTTGGCAATTTTGAGAAGGGGGTATTCCTCTTTGGTGGGGTAGACTTTGGCTACTTTTATCATTACAAACAGAGATACTCTGTTGGGGAGGACAAATTTGTGATTAAGGAATTTAATAGCGACCGTATCAATAATACCAACTGGGCTTGGTTTGTTGGTATGGAGCTACCGGGTGGCCTCAACCTACGGTTTAAATATTACATGAATGACTTTTTTAATCAAGGTTATACCAATGAGATAGGCGCAATGCCTTATGCAGGTGCAAGTTCACGGATTTGGTACATCTCCATTGGTTCTCGCAATGTACTAGGCGGTAACCGCTGGCGTGAAGAAGAGCCAGAAGACGAATAAATAAATTGCTCGAGATATAATCAGCCGATTTCTCAAACTCTGAGAGATCGGCTCTTTTTTCACCAACCAGTCTCCAATAATTTCAATAAATCCCCAGATCTTCTTCGAGAGACGGGCAAAATCGTTCCATCAGTAAGCTCGGCCTCTACCTGCCCCCTCCTCCAAAGGGTTCTGAGAAATCGAATATTAATCAAATGGGAGCGATGAATGCGAACAAACTGCGGGTATGCCTCCAAAGAAGAATCAAAAAACTTAAGCGTTTTGGCGAAGCAAAAAGCCTTCTTGCGTGATTGAAGGTGCATACGGACGTAACAGCCATCTGCTTCAATCCTAATGATTTGCCTTACCGGTACTAGTTCCACTCCTTTGTCAAAAGGCAAACTCATCATTGGCCCATTGACGGGGGCCTTATCAAATAGTGATGCGATTCGATTGGGAGGCGTACGCATAGGCATCCCTTCTGGATAAATAGATCCCATTTCCATGATTATTACGAATTGTGATTCGAGTGTAAGCGGCTCAAGTCTTACCAAAAGCCGGAATTTTATTACCTTAGTCTATGAATGACACTGGGGCGTTAAAAGAAATTGAAAAAAAATCTCAATATTTTTATAAATGCCTGACTATCAGTCTAAATTAATATGGCAAAGCAAGCCTTCTCCAATGAGGAAGTAATAAAAGGCATCAAAGCTGGGGGGATCGTCCAAGAGAAATGGTTGTTAAAGCTTTATGAAACCCATTTCAGTCTCGTCTACAAAGCACTCGAAAAGCACAAAGTCAATAAAGAACAGGCCATGGATGCCTATAGTGACGCTTTAGTTGAATTTCGAAAAAAGATCATAAGTAACTCATTTAGAGGCGACTCGCACTACTTCAGCTACCTTTACTCGATTTTTTTTAATAAAATTTTTAACGCTTTAGCAAAAAACAAAACTAAGAAGGTTGAATGGGTCTTTGAACTGCCCCAATTTATTATTGACAATGACAAAGACATATCACGTTTACTAGAAACCAATGAAGATTATGAGACACTGATTCAATACATGAATGAACTAGGGGAGCCTTGTAATTCTATTTTGCTTGACAATGCTTATTGGGGATACAGCATGGCCGAGCTAGCCGAAAGGCATAATTTAAAGGACGCCGCTACCGCTCGTAGTAAAAAGTTTCATTGTCTTAAAAAGCTTTTAGCAAGCATCAAGAAGAAAAAAACACAACCATCTTAGTAAGAAACAATGTCAGACGAAATACTCATATTACTCTCTCAGTATATCAATGGAGATTTGACTGCAGAACGAAAAGAGGCGCTAGAAGCTCGCATTAGGCAGGAGCCAGAACTAGCTGAAGCACTCAAGGAAATTGCAGTTGGAGAACAAGCTATTCAAGCAAAAGGTGATGAAGTTTTAAAATCTCTTTTGGATCAAAGAGGTGAAGAATTGTTTCAACAAGCCAGAAGCAAACAAAGAAGGCTATGGCCTTATGTGGCAGCTGCGGCAGCCATTGCCATCTTATTTAGCCCTTATATTTTCAAACCATTTAGTAGTGCCCCCCAATGGCAAGAGATGGCCGAGGCTTTTCCCATCCCCCATCCGCCTACTGCAGTACGAGACAATAGTGATTTACCAAAATTGAGGCAAAATGGCTCTAACTTTTACAGAAAGCTGCAAAATCAAGAAGCCATTGGCCAATGGAATAAGTATCTCAAGGATACTACAGATATAGAAATTGAATTTTACCTGGGCATTGCCTATTGGCAAGTGGGAAATACAGATTCTGCAAAGCATCATCTATCCCAAGTACCACAAGTTAGTAGCTTTTACGAGCGGGCGAGCTGGTATCAAAGCGTACTTTGTATCGAAAACAAAGACAAAAACTGCTTGATAGAGCATTTGACAAGTATTAGCAAGCAAAACGGCCACTACAAGCAAGCTACTGCAAAAGCTTGGCTCGAAGACTTAATATAAGTCAAAACGCATACAATTAGACACAATTAATAGCAAGCAAACTTTGCTAGATGGGATAACTATGTCCCGATGCAATAGGCGCTGCGATTACAACAAAAAGTAACAATCATGAAATATTTTTTCTCCATTTGGAGTATGCTGTTGGTATTATTACCGGCGTGCTGCATAGGGCAGTCGCAAGACCGCCTCTATGCACTCGCCACCAAGCTAGAGACCCTTTCTCAGCATGTTCCAGAAATTAATGAAGAGGTTCAATTGTCCTTAGAGGATGTCAGCCTTTCGGACTATGTCCGTGCTTTGGGGCAAGTTCACAAATTGAATTTTTATATAGAAGACACTCCTACGCTTCGACTAAGCAGCAATTTTCAGGGAGAGTCAGTAAAGAATGTAATTCTTTTTCTCTGCAAGCAGTTTGATTATACAATTGAGATCACCAGTAGCATCCTTTCTTTTGCACCTTATCAGCCCCCACCTCCAAAACGGCAAGCTAAACCAGCACCTGACATAGCGTTCACCGAAGGTTTGCTCTCAGTAGACTTGCAAAATGATAGTTTAAGAGCTGTCATCAAACTTATCTCTCAATTGACAGGCCAAAAGATCTTAACCCAAACAGACACCTACGGCCTATTATCAATCTACCTGCCCCCTACTCCATTAGACACAGCTTTAGAAGCCATTTTTAGCACTAACAAACTTTCCCTCCGCAAACGTCCTAAAGGATATTATCTCGTTAGCCCGCAAGACCAAAACCCTACAGCACAAAATAAAATCAAGAAGGGCCGAACAGATTTTTCTATTGAGGTATTGACCAACGCAGAAGAAATACTGCTGACTATCAGCGCGGAAGAAGCAGATTTGGAGAGTTTAGTGCAGGCTGTTTTCCAGGCTACTGGAGCCAGTTTCTTGCAATACGCTCAATTAGAAGGGGTCGTTAGTTTGGAGACCGAATTATTGCCATTGGATGAACTATTGAGCCGCCTTTTGGGAGGCACAAACTATACGTACCGTCATGACGGAACGCTATATCTCATCGGCGATAAGGAGGCTCCAGGCTTGGCCTCTATTGAAATTGTCCATTTAAAATACCGTCCGACCTATCAAGCGATAGATCTCATTCCGGGAACGGAATCTATCGATCAAGTAGAGGCCCAAATTCGAAATATGCCTCGGAACCCAGAAGCAAATACTAACCTTAACAGTAATCCCTACAGCGCATTCGGGGCAAACAATAATGCTTTTGGCCCCATTAACAGTGGCCCTTCAGAGGTTGCCCCTCCCCCAAGTATTGTGAAGACGCGATTGAATGGAGTGGAGATAGTGGAGTATCCTGAGCTTAATCGGATCATCCTCAAAGGCCCTTCTGTAGAGGTCCAAGAGATTGCTTGGTTTCTGCAGGAGATTGACCAACCTGTACCGATGGTAAAAGTCGAAATGTTAGTTCTGGAAGTAAATCAAGATCGCCTACTTAGTACAAGTGTCAAGGCTGGTAAAAAACAAGCATCTGATACGCTTTCATTGTTAGAAACCTTAATTCCGAATATCAACCTGAATGCGGGGGGAGAACAAATCAACTCTTTGCTTGAACAGGTTCCGGCACTCAACCAACTCGGTATCCTTAGCAGCGATTTTTACCTAAAAATCCGAGCTCAGGAGGAGCAAGGAAACCTTAAAGTCAAAATGCAGCCTGTACTCTCTATGCTCAATGGAAGGTCTGCGTCTTTGGTAGTGGGACAAACGCAATACTATCTACTCGAAACTCAAACTTCCGCAAATGGTGCAGTCAATAATTTCACGCAATTCACCCAGCGTTTTGAGCGAATAGACGCAAATATAAAGCTAAGCATCCGGCCCTATATTTCAGAGGATGAGATGGTTACGCTAGAGGTGATGCCCAATTTCACTAGCCCAATTGGTTCTCTCGATGCAGAGGTTCCCCCAACGATTGCTACCCGCAGATTTGACTCGACTATACGAGTTAAGAATGGGGAAACAGTCATTTTAGGGGGCCTCTCCGAGGAACGCTCAAACGAAAGCACCTCTGGTTTACCTTTTTTGAGTCGTATTCCAGTCCTAAAATATCTCTTCGGCAGCGTGAACAAAGGTAAAAGCAAAAGCTCAATGCTCATCTATTTGACCCCCACCATTTATTATCAATAGCAATGCGATTACTACAAGAAATTGGATGGTATGGGATTGACAAACTAGAAGTTTGGGAGCTAAACGAGGCTGGGGATCTACTAAGCAGGATGAGCGTTCGCAGAGCGAAAAACCAACTCCTGATCGAGCAATACGAAGTCAATCCTCAGCTAGAAACAGCCATCAGTCCCAACTTGGCCATCATATTAGCCCTCCAGTTGGAGAACCAAATTGAAGCTCAAATTGAAGGTAATGAGATCGATATACCGGCAAAGCTATTGGGAGTTGAAATCGAAGATAGCAGCGATTTCATTTGGCAGACTTTACTGATGGATGATCAGATAAAACTAGCCTGTCTGACTCGAAAGCAAAGCTTATCCAGGATTTGGAATCGATTAGGGCCAATAAAAAAACAAGTCCTATATCTAAACTTAAGTCGTCAGAGTCTAAAGCTGCTTTCTGGCCCTCCTTCGGAGAACGCTTCTCAAGATGAACTTATGCGAAGGCTTGAGATACCGGCTAAGGCGCTTTACCCTTACTCTGTGGCGATGCAATACTTTCGGCAATATGGACAAGATCTGCATGCTTGGCCAGGAAATGGCGATTTTAGAAATAGGTTGATAAAAAACAGCAGATGGATAAAAAGGCTCAGTTTATTGAGCGCTCTTTGCCTATGTATCCTTTGCGTCTTAAACATCACTCAAAACCAACTCAGCCAAAAGATCAAAAGGGCCGAACAGCATATAGCTCAGCAAAGGATCATTATCCATGAAATAGATAGCCTCACCCAGCAAATAGAGCACTACCAACGCTATAAAGAGCAGTCAATAAAGCCGGCAGCTAGTCAGGTAAGCTATTTCCTAGATCGAACTGCCACATCTGCCCCTTCGGATCTCAACTTCAGGCATTGGATATATCAGCCCAGTGCAGCGCAACGTAAAAAGTTGACCTTAAACAAAGCGCTTAACCCACTCCTCCTAATCCAAGGATCGGCTCAAAGCAGCAAAAGTATCGCTCAGTTTGCCCAGAAACTGCAAAACCTAATCCCAGACAAAAAGGTGGATTTACAGCAATCAACCTACGATATACAGCAAGGAAACTATCAATTTCTACTCCTCATATTATGAAAGCACAACTATCAAAAATGGCTCTGATTGGCCTATGCTTATTGCTTCTCATAAGCACCCTCCAATCTCTATCCCAGGGACAACAGCTTTATCGAAGTTTCACCCAATGGCAAGCCATTAAACCGGTATGGGAACAAGCCGAGAGCGCCCCCAGGCGCCTTGAAATGAGTAAAGCAAAACTCCAAGCATTAAGTCAAAGCTTTAAGCTAAGCAATCAAAAACTTGACATCACAAAAGCTTGGGACTTGGTTCAATATTTAGAAGCCTTTTGCGAAGACAAGGAACTGATATTGACGCGATTGCCAGTAGTCCAGCAAAAAACCATCGCAGATATAGAGGTGATAAACACCCAATTTAGTCTAGAAGGATCCCTACTTGACATCCTCCGATTACTGTACCAAATGGAGTATCAAGATCGCTTGGGAGAGCTGACTCAGCTCGAATTGAAGACTGACTTCATACGGAAAAATGGCAAGAAGCGACAATACCTCTTTGCCCATGTAACTCTCCAAAATCCAGTAAGCTTATGAAGGGTCTAGAAATCAATAAAGCATTGCTTCCCCAGGCAAAAACTAGTTCCATTTGGGATTATGAATTTAAGTGGGGCCCGGTCCTTTCCATCAAGGAACGCTTATACTTTTATCAACAGTTGGGCTCCCTTCTTGACTCCAGCTTAAGCCTGAGGGAAGGTTTAGAGGTCCTGCAAGAGCAGTCACGTCAAAAAAAGCTTCTACTTGTTCTGGAAGCAGTTCAAAAGGGAATTGCTCGGGGAGAATCCTTTTCAGAGGCCTGTCGAAATCAACAAAACACATTCTCAGCCTTTGAAATTCAAAGTATTCATATGGGGGAGCAGAGTGGGAGATTGTCGCAGGTATTGCCCAATATTGCAGCTTTTTTCGAGCGGAAACAAAAGCTGCGGCGAAAGATCATGCAAGCGCTATCCTACCCTATTGCAGTGGTTATCATAGCCTTATTGGTGGTCGCTTTTATGCTAGGCTTTGTGGTCCCTATGTTTGCGGACATTTTCCAAAGGTTTGATGCAGAATTACCGGCCTTAACTCGTGCGATCATGCAGCTTTCAAATATGTTAAGCACTTATTTTGGCTACATAGTTCCCGTATTATTAACCTTTGGGGGCCTAGCTTTTTGGATGAGTAAGCAGTCCGTTTATCGAGATTTGGCGGGACGGATTAGTTTGAGACTACCGCTTCTCGGAACGCTTATCCAAAAATTGCATTTAGCACGATCTAGCTATGCTTTAGCCATGCTTTTGGAAGCCCAGGTTCATCTAGATGAATCCCTGGCCCTTTGCGCTCAGATCAGCACATTGAGTCCATTGAGGCAGGCATTTGAAAGGAGCCAGGCCAGCATTATTGCCGGGGAAAGTTTCCACTCATCGATAGTGGATGAGACGATATTCCCTCCTGTATTCAAACAGATGGTGAAGGTTGGAGAACAAAGCGCCAAGCTAGCCGAATTGCTCGATAGGCTCGCCCAAAATATGGAGGAAGAAAGTGAACTTGGACTTAGCCAATTGACCACTTTTATGGAACCATTATTAATCGTCTTGATCGGTGGATTAGTGGCAATAATCCTTATTGCCATGTATCTCCCAATGTTTGAACTCTCTAGCGCAATGAGCGGATAACCGTTAACTGAAGCAGAGCTACCACTTACTGAGTTTTTCTAGGCTAATCAACTGATGATTAGTTAATTAAAAGCAGCACAATAACACAATCATGGATCATTCTAAACACAATCCTTACACATTAAAGAGTATGACCTTGACCGAACTTTTGGTCGTACTCGCCATCCTGGGAATTTTATTGCTTTTGGCTTTCCCAGTCTTAAGTCCTTTGTTTAGCAGCACCTATGCCATGGAGGCAAAAACGAACCTTAAACATCTTGCTCAGTTGCAGGAAATCTATCATTTATCACATTTGCGCTATAGTGATGGATTTCAAGAGTTGCATTTTGAGCAGGCTAGTTTAGTTAGTGAAGACAATGGTACCGCACACTATGCCATAGAGATCTTAAAAGCCGGACCGACTGATTTTGTGGCACGAGCTACTGCTGTTACTGATTTTGATGGGGATGGAGCATTTAACGTTTGGGAGGTCGACAAGAGCGGTATTCCTAAGGAAGTCGTCGCTGACTGAGCTAATGTTCTCTTTCTCTTTCATCAAAATCACCCAAAATCATGTGGATCTGTTTGTTAGGGGTCGGCTGGATTTGCTGTCTGGTGATCGCTCGTCAGGACTTTCGCAGACGCGAAATACACGTCGGCCCTCTTTTACTTTTTGGACTTTTAGGAGGCTTAATCCGCTATCGCGAATGGGGTCAGGTATTCTGGCACTTTTTCCTGAGCAATATTATAGTCGTTGGCATTCTGCTAGTAAGTATCCTTTTATTTTTTCGCCTGAAAGGCGAGAAGGAGGTCATGGATGTCAAGTTAGGCTGGGGAGATATCGTTATGCTCCTTGGACTAGCCTCCTGGATGGAGCCTACTAACTTTTTATTGCTTTACAGTCTTACTACAGCAATTCTCTCACTGCTTTATAGCCTATTGAGACGTTTCAAGCTGATTGATAAGAGCTATCCGATCCCTCTCGCGGGTTGGTGGGCCTTGGCTTTCGGCGCCTGGTCTATCTATGGTTATCTCAGCTGAACAAGCTTAATATGTCAACTTACACTTTTGATTATCGCTTGCTGAGTCATCTCAACGCTCAGCAGGCTCACAAACTACGTATTATCCCCATCGCCAGGAAGGAGGACCAATGGGAGCTATTGGCTGAAAAAGAAGCCGAAAAACGGATTCCAATATTGCAAATGATGCTTGGCGGCAAGGTACACTTACAACTATGCGACAGCCATACATTGGATAAATTACTCCACCAGCATTACCCTAGGTCTAATGGAGTTAAGCGTTCTGCGAAGCAGTCTCCCCCCAAGGAAAAGGAATCAGAAGCGGTAAAACTGGTCGAAAAATGTCTAGTTGAGGCAGCCGAAATGGGAGCGAGTGACATACATTTTGAATGCTATCACCATCAGGCAAGGGTACGCTTCAGGTGGGAAGGCCAAATGCTCGAAAAGTTTGAACTCCCGATCACTAGCTACAAAGCAGTGGTAAGCCGCATCAAAATCTTGGCAGAACTCGATATCTCAGAAAGACGATTGCCCCAAGATGGAAGAATTCATTTTGAGAGAGATGGTAAAGAAATAGACATCCGCGTTTCAACCATGCCGGCAAAATTTGGGGAAAAATGTGTGTTACGTCTACTGGCTCGTTCTGCGGAGCAGTTAGACCTAAAAAATCTAAACTGGACACCAAGCGAAAGGAAAACCTATCTCAAAGCAATCAATAAGCCTAATGGACTCATCCTCATTACAGGACCAACGGGCAGCGGAAAGACCACCACCCTTTATGCTACGCTCAACCAACTCAATGAGCCAAGGCACAACCTAGTGAGCATTGAAGACCCTATTGAATACAATCTGGCTGGCATCAACCAAGTCCAACTCAAGGCAGAAATTGGTTTAGACTTTGAACGAGCCTTAAGAGCCTTCCTGAGACAAGACCCGGATATCATTATGGTGGGCGAAATCAGAGATTCTCCTACAGCTCAAATCGCCATCCGTGCTGCCTTGACGGGACATCTTGTCTTTTCGACCTTGCACACCAATAATGCTTGGGATGCAGTGATTAGATTAATTGATATGGGAATCGCGCCTTATCTATTAGCAGCCTCATTGAAAATGGTCGTCGCACAACGCCTGGTGAGAAAACTATGTAAACACTGTCGGAGTCAGACTCAAGAAATCGTCGCAGCCCAATGGCAAAAACAGTTTGCTATCATCACCCATTACGAGCCAAAAGGCTGTCCATCCTGTCATTATACAGGATTTAAGGGTCGTGAGGCGGTTTTTGAAATTCTCCCCATTGATGAATCACTCCAGCTCGCCATTAAGGAGGGCACAAGACTCCCGACTGACTACCTAAAAAAGTACCAACTAAATTCTCTACAAGAAAACTTGGCCGAATTGGTACGCAAGGGAATCAGTCCTATCTCCGAGGTACTCATGCATCATGGCTAAATGCTCATCAAGACTATCATTTGGCTACTCGAATCTGGCGCTAGGATAATTTAGACTTGTTTTCGTAAAGGGGATTCAGGAAATTTTCAATTATGAAAACACTATTCTGCCTGTTGATTTGTTTACCAAGTCTCATATGGGCACAAGCTCCATATCGATCAGAGCTAAGTCTGCAGTTTATCAACCTTGGGCTTGGCCCTCAATTTGAGTATGCTTGGGGGCAAAGAAGCAGCACGGCTCTAGCTTACACCACTGATTATCAAAGAATTGGTGAAGGTCAGGAAGTGTGGGGTGGTTCCATCCAGCTACACTACAAATATCGCTTAGGCGGTATGGAAGCCCCACGGGAGATCCGCTCAGGTCTAATCTTTTCCCTCTTTTATGAGTATGGCTTTAGGCGGGCGCTGGAGTATTACAAAGAAGAAATGCTTTATGAGAGCTCCGCTTTTGGTCTATTGACAGGCTATCGATTATTACCGGGCAGGAAGGAAAGGTTCAGTTTTTCGGTGATGCTGGGAGCAAAGTATGAGATACCCCATTTAAATATTCCGGAATGGTACAACAGAGGAAGTTTCCCATTTAGCCTTGTAGGATTTAGGCCCCAGATAGCGGTAGGAATCGGATTTAGAACCCTTAAAAGCAAGCAGCATGAATAAAGTTGAGCTATTGACTATCAGCCTCTTATTTTTATTGGGGGCCGGCTGCGCCGAACGCTTTGCCTTTGAGATAGAAGGGGAATACATTGATTACCCAGCCTTGGGTACGGGGAAGATCATAGCCACCAGCCAGGGTCATTACAAAAACTATTATATCGACATTGATGCCCAGGAGGCTTATTTGCTACCCTTGCCCAAGAATAATGATAATAATCTTGCGGTAGACCCTCAAGGTAGATTTGTGTATACCACTGACGGCCAAGACTTATATAAAGCAGTTCCGGGAGAGTGGGATTGGAAGAAGCTACCATACCGTTTACCAGCAGAGGATGGACCCGGTGGATGGATCTATAATCTAGAGGTAGCCCCAAATGGCGAGACCCTTTACTTTATCTGGGTCAAAAGCCAAAGCCCAGAACGCCCCATGATGGCCCTGGACTTGAATTCTGGGGATACGACCAATATCAGTCAAGTCTTAGGATTTAATATCTGGGATTTTACCATAAACCCTGTGAGCGGTGATTTATTGATCCCCTTTTTTCGCTCAGCAGACAGCATGAAGGTGTTGATCAATGTCAATCCTCAGAGCTTCCAAACGGACAGTCTTTTTACCCTTCCTCTGGGTGAATATGACAGTTACGTAGGCTTACCTCCACTTGCATATCTTCCGAACGGAGAGGAAATAGCCCTGATTTATCCCCATAATCCAGATTCTATCTTCCGGATCAATCTTCAAAGCAGGGAGTATGAAGCTATGTACGATCGCCATAACCTTTCTTATTATTTCTCTCCTTTAGCATTTAGCCCCTCCGGGGAACGCTACGCCCTCGGTTTTAATGATGCTTTTCAAGTAGATCAGTGGGATAGCTCTTTAGAAAGGTTTGATTACAGCAAAGAATTGATTTTCCTCGGCAATATTTGCGATTACTCTTGCTATGGGGCGGCGGAAATTTATTGGTTTCCCTAAGTTGCTTTTTGAAAGCGAGGAAGTAATCTAAAGCTGAGAAAAAATATAATCGCCAAGATAGCCGCGGCACAATAGAAAATGAATGCACCCATCTGACCAATTAGCAGACCTCCGAGTATCAGGCCAAAGATACTGGCTAGACTACCCATACTTGAAGCATAGCCTTGAATGGTTCCTTGCACGTCTTTGCTACCCTTTTGGGCCAGTAGGGCCATATAACTTGGCCACATAATGCCATTGCCTACTGATAGCAAAACATTGGCTCCGTAGATGGCAATTATGTTTTCAATAGACAAGATGGCAAAACTGCTCATGATCATAAAGCTGCCCGCCAAGATTAGATAGCCTTCATTAAAACGAGGACTTAACCAGGATAATAAAGGCCCTTGGGAGATGACCATAATCAAACTCGAGATCGTCAAAAAGACCCCAAGCTCACTACTTTCCCAACCTAAGGTGGAAGAAGCATATATCGGAAAACCCGCATAAAAAAAGCTAAAACCCAAAAAGGTCAAAAAGTAAATCCCATACATCAAGGCCATATTGGGCATTTTGAGAATGGCAAGAAAACTGGTATCAGGGCAGTTTTCCATTTTGTAGCAGGCCTTATGGTTATGCTGAAACATCTTTTTGAGGTCCAGATGTTGAGCTTCAGAATCCATTAAAACCGACTTACTCTCTGGCAAGACTTTATATATCACAAAGATTGCCGTCAAAGAAATCAATGCCGCTACGGCTACAGGGAGAAGCGTTCCGAGAATCGTAGCCCCCAAAACACCCGCAAGCATCGGCCCGATGATAAACCCCAAACTCGTAGACGAAGCCATCTTGCCAAAATTGGCTTTGCGATTGTCGTCATCAGAAATATCTGCGAGATAGGCATTCGCCACCGAAACATTTCCTCCAGTTAGCCCATCTAAGGCCCGAGCAAAAAACAATAGGATTAACGGAATCGAGATAATGAAGCTTCCCGCCCAACTTGTATCTACCTCCCAAATAGTCAGTTTTGGCAATACTAAGGCCACTATGAAGAGTCCCCAAGCCACCAAAGTACCTGTTTGACTAATCATCAATACCCTTCTACGGCCGATTTGATCTGACCATCGACCCAACAGAGGTCCACCAAATAATTGAAATAAGGGGTAAATCGAGCCTAAAAGTCCGTAGACAAATTCGTTGCCGCCAAAATCATTGACGATAAAGACCAAAATGGGCAAGACAATACTGTAGCCCAGCATTCCGATAAAATTGACCAGCAGAACTGGAAATATCGAAAGGCTGGACGACTGCTTGTCAGACATTATTTGAGAATTAGCGCGGCAACAAGAATACGATCACAGCAAGGTTCAACCCAAGATGATCTAAATCGCCTTCTCTGACGCTAATGGGCGTATTTTGGAAGGTAGCAGGATTTAGTGCTTCGTTGACAGGACTAAAGTCTGTCGGACCGAAGTAAATCTGATAATAGGGTTCCAAGCTAACCTTAACCTGTGGGCCAATCCCAAAGCGTAAGGGAGTATGTATCGTAAAACTTGGTTTCCAAGAAGTCATGGCCTCATCTAGAGGTTCATCAGCCATAAATTCTACGGCTGGCTTTTGGGTAGAAGTAATATTGAGATAATTGACATTAAAAGAGGCCCCTACACAAAAATGCCCTTCGTCATAAAAGCGTATCAACTCCGAAGTGAAGCCCAGGCTAAATCTAGCCCCTTGCAAGGCCATATCCCTTCTTTGTTCAACTCCTTGATCATCTGTCCCGCTAGCGGTAAACATAGCGTTGTAGTTCATTGCATCGAGACGAAAATGCGAACGCCCAGGATGTAATCCCACCCCAGCAAAGAAACCACTTACAGCTCCTACAGACTCTAGATCCATGTCAAAGCCACTGTAAAAGTTAAAAGAATC
The DNA here is from genome assembly GCA_964534295.1 of uncultured Bacteroidia bacterium. Classification (GTDB taxonomy): domain Bacteria; phylum Bacteroidota; class Bacteroidia; order J057; family J057; genus JBCAWW01. The sequence goes on from CAZHOC010000022.1 coordinate 14,509, forward strand.
AATCACCGCGTTTAAGGGGCGAGGATTCAAAAGTTTGCCATGGTAACCAGCCTGGAGAGAGATATTAGTACGAGTGCCTTGAGCTTGTGCCCCTATACAAAGACAAAGCAGACAGATAAGCGGTAAAATTCTTTTCATATTATTTGCGAGTGATTCCAGTGTAAAAATAGACTATTTCCGTCAAAGTGTAGTGTGAATCATTTGGCGTCCTCTGTAATTGTCAAAACGCCAAGGGAAGAATGGACGTTGCCGAGCTGTTTTGTAATACAGACGAATAGGCAAGTAAAAGCGCTAGATTAGAAAGCAAACAGTCCCATTGGGCTAATGGGAAAAGGATACTTATCGAGTATGTATTGAGTTCGAGTCCAAGTCCTCGCTTGTTTCTTTCTTATGAAAAGAGTTCCCCACTGGAGTGAGAATCGAGGGTAGAGAGAAGCAGTTGGTTTAATTCAAAAAGTCCTTTTTTAAATCACAGATAAGCCCTCTCAAGTGCCAGAAGGCTGATTTTTACCAAATCAATAAGTCAGTCAATTACTTTTAAAAAATCAGTTTTTTAGACCACGCCATCTATACTGTCGTAGCATCAACAAATACACTACGATGACTTCTACCTATTTACATCTAGGAGATGAGCTTAATCAAATCCGCGAAAGCCTTCGCAAACTTGAGACGACTTATCAAAAAGAAAGCCTTGACCTCAACCGCCGCCTCAACCAATGGGAGCACGAATGGCGAGGGGCAAAACCCCCAATCGAAGAGACAGAAGCAGTAGCTTCCAAAGAGGAGGTACCAAAGATTATCATCAAGCCGGAGGTAAAGCAAGCGGCCTTAGCAACTGCCTCCGTCGTCAAGTCAGTAGCCCCAAAGGCTGAGACGAGGCCAAAGGTTCAAAAAACAAGCGTTCCGCCGAAGGCGAAAGAACCAAAGCCCTTACCGCCAGCTATACAGATGCTGCTCCACCCCTTCAATCAAGGGATGGAGTACCTCAAAGACATTTATCAGCACTATCGCGAAGAAGGCAAGCTGCCGGTATTTTTTATGACTTTGGGGGGTATTCTAGCCCTGCTTTTTGGTTTTGGGTATCTCATGCAAATGGGGATTAGTTTTATGTTGGATCGCCTAAGCGAACGCACCTTTTTGGTCATAAAACTTAGCGCCAGTTTCCTAGTCTCGACCGGGATTATCCTTTGGGGGAGAAGACTCATCGGCAAAGGGGCGCATTCTCGAGCCTTTGGCGCGGCTATGCTGGGCCTAGGAATCGCCATCAACTACCTCCTACTCTACTTTATCGGAGATAACGCCCTCTTCCCTAGCCTTAGGAGTCCTATTGTGGGTTGGGCTTTAGCCCTCGCTAATTCTGCAGTGGGAGTCTGGCTGGGTCTCAAGCAAGAGGCGCGTATCGTGTCCGTGATCAGCTTATTAGGAGGAGCTTTTGTTCCTTTCTACTTGCATAGCACCAGCTTCTCTATCTTTTACCTAGGCTATCTCTGGGTACTAAGTTTTACCGCGATCTGGTTGAGTCAAAAGATCAAATGGCAGCCTTTGCAAATTGGCGCCTTTTTGGTCTTTGCCTTTTTGGTAGAATGGATATGGTTCCAGCATCCCGAGCGGTTTAGTCTCTTAGCTTTGAGCATTGGTTTGCATGCTTTTGTCTATCTCTTTGTGAGCGCCGCGATAAGGGATGGGAATCGGTGGAGAGAGAAATTTGACATCCATCATCTCTTCCTGCTAGCAGCAAGCGTCAGTTTGGGGATTTTGAACTTATTCCTTCTATATCAAGCTAATGATGCGATAGAATTACTTGGATGGGTGTTTATAGGTAATGCAGCCATTATCAGCATCGGTTTAGCCTTACAATACCACAAGCTGTCCGCCAATCTTAGATGGATTGCATTCTTACTCATTGGAGGCTTAGTAGGCATTGCAATACCCAGCATTTTTGACCAGAGTTGGATGGGATTAGCCTGGGCTTTTGAGGGCATGTTGTTGGTCCTCTTGGGGCATCGCTTTGCACATGAGCGACTAAGAGTTGAGGGCCTATTGGTATTGTCCATAGCCCTGATGAAAATGATCTTCTTCCTACCGCCACTTTTCCAATATTGGGGCGTACAGCTTTGGAATGTCGGATTCATTCAATGGTTATGCCTTGGATTAAGTATGTTAGGTTTGTGGGGCATCTATCAAAAATACACAGCAAAGACGGACTGGGAGCAGTGGCTCAGTAAGCATTTAATGGATGGATTGAGTTTATGGTCTGCTTTAACATTGATGCTTCTTAGTACCTGGTTTCTAGGTATTTGGGGATGGCTATTTGCGGGCATTGCCATTATGGGCCTTGTCCAAATCGGAAACCGATTACAACTCCCCTTTAGCGAGGCTGCAGGCTTTGCTTTCTTGATCTTCCT
>CAZHOC010000023.1:0-234 GCA_964534295.1 uncultured Bacteroidia bacterium
CTTGATTTTGGCGGGATTGACGAGCGCGTCCTAGACTTGGGCGGTGCTAGCGGAGATAGTAATGCTGTGTTGGATGCTGAGGTCTAATAACATAGGAATGATTTACTGCCAAATTAGGCAATGTGCCTTCGCTCCGATAGCATATGCGGGAGGATTTGTTATCTGTGGCGGCTTTAGGCCCGAAATTGACCTGGCGTTACGCCATATTGCTGCTTGAAAACACGCTGAACATGC
>CAZHOC010000023.1:258-16494 GCA_964534295.1 uncultured Bacteroidia bacterium
ACTAGCATAGCCCAATTCATAGGCGATCTCTTTGACATTTTGCTGGGTGTCGCGGAGTAGGCGGCAGGCATTTTCTAGGCGCAATTGGGCGAGATACGCAAATACCGTGGTCCCAAATAGCTCCTTAAAGCCTTTTTTGAGCTTGTATTCGTTGATACCGACTTCTTTGGCGAGTTCACCGAGACTGAGGGGGTTTTGTAGGCGTTGCCGAACGATTTCCTTGGCGGCTTGCAGCTTCTTTTTGTCCGCATCGCTCCGAATAAATTGAGCGTTCCGCGAGCGGTAAGCCTCAAAAGCTTCTACCTGCAATACCAATAGCTCTAAGCTCTTAGAAAGCAAAAAGACTTCCTGCAAACGGCCCTGATAGGGACTATGCTGGATCTCTCTGATATTGCGTTCCATAGCCTGGCTCAGCGGCAAAAAATCTTCGTACAGGATAGAACTCTTCTTCGCTAAAATCCCTTCACAAAAGCGACTCAAAGCATCACTGCCTCCATCCATTAGCCGCAAAAAACTCTCCTGACTATATCGAACCCCAAAGGTTTCGATCTCCAGACTACGATTGTAAACGCTCAAATCCATCGCCTCCGAATACATCAAATTGTAATGTCCCGCCTGCAAAGAAAATTGACGATCGAGCTGTTTATGCTTGAAATCATAATCGCCTTTGAGCCCAAAATGGAGCTGCACATCACTATGATCGCTATGTGTATGATGCCAATCCTGTCGGCTATACTGAATTTTGGCTAAACCCAACTGCACCTCAGGCAACACCCAACGACTGAGGGCCATTTCGCCAAAGTCAAAAGAGATATGTTGCTGCTGCATCATGGGAGGGCCACCGTGATTTTGACGGGTTGGTGATCGCTATGCTGGAAGTCTAGGTTAATGCCTTCGACCTCTTTCAATGAGACATTGGGGGAGAGCAAAAAGTAGTCGATCACATAACGAGGGGTAGTGTCTAGGTTTAGGGGCGCTGCTAGCGAACGATTAGTCGGGATGCTATGATCTGCGGCCCATTGCCAGCCTGCGGCGGGATAGTCTTTGGGTACAAAATAACGTGCTTCTCGCTGGCTTTCTTTGAGTTCAAAGCCGGGAAGCCCCGCAAATCCAGGGGGGAATTGATTCCAATCGCCCCCTACGATGACTGCATTATCTTTGGCGTACTCGGCGAGTAAGACTTCCTTCAACTGCTCCATTTGCTGCTGCTTGAGACTGCCATCGTCATAGGCAGAATTGTGGGTATTGATGACGACTAAGTCTCGATCTCCATCCAAGGGATAACGATTGAGCAAAAAGCAGCGATCCAAAAAGAAGAGATAGGTCGGCCAATCATAATTGCCTTTGAAGCTATAGCGAATGGATTCGCTAGGCTGCTTTTGACTGTAGGTAGCCACTCCCGACCAAACCTTGCCCAAGGGCTTCGTCAAAGGAATTGGGATATAGTCCACCTGATAGTTGGTCCCAAATGAGGCGTTGAAAAGGCTCAACTCCTGCCCGATGGCCGCATATTCGTTTTGGTGATGCGAGCGCTTTGAATCTCGATCCACCTCTTGGAGGAGGAAGAAATCCACTTCCTCTTGCCATTGAGAGAGTTGGGTCAACACTCCATCGCGATTTTTGTTGACGATCTCCTCTGACATATAGACCATTTCGCCCCCATCGTAAAAGAAATCTGATTCTGCCCCCAAACCCATAAAACCGATATTCCAGGTCAGCAGGGTGATCGTACTGTCATTGCTGGCCAGGTTACGAGCGTTCTGCGAAGCAGTATCTACCTCAGACACCGTAGTAGCGGGCGGATCAAAATCGTAAATCATGGCATAGCCAATCACAGCCACTAGATAAAGCAAAAATAGTCCGACTAAGATGCCGATGCTGCGCAAAACGATTTTGAGGGTCTTATTCATGGGATGGGAGCTTAGGGATAAAGGTAAGCATTTTGGATTTGGCCTTGTAGGTGCGCAAAATTTTGCGCACCTACGATTTTGGAAATCATACCGATTCAGACAAGCGTTCTGCGAAGCAACCCTTGACTAAAGCCTCACCCCAAAGCCAAAGCGAAAACCCACTCCATCAAATAGGCCCATATTGGTTCCTTCGATCATAAAACGATCGTCAGCCAGCTCATAGGTATAGCGCTGATCAATGGTCGCAACTTGAAAAGGAATCGCAACTTCTAGGTATAAGCTCTCATTTAAATCGATCAAAATCAGAGGTAAGAAGGTCATGATGATGCCAGTGTTGATTTCGCGGCTCATGAGCTCATTAGAGTCGGCATTGCGGCTTTGATGAAAGCCCTGATACCAAATCAATCCACTACCCGAGTAAAGGGTCACTTTTTCGCTGAGGTCGAGCAGTTTACGATTGCCTTCAAAGACAAAAGCATTGCTTAACGCAAGGTTCTGGATCCCATCCGTAATCGATCGTTGCAGGCGGAAATTTTGCCAACCTAAGTGATAGCGAAGCTGATGGAAGTCAGGATTGGCAGGCGCAAAGTGTTCGATTAGGTATTTACGCTTGTCATATTTAGCGATCACCAAAGAGGCTGAAGGCCACTGCATGTCAAAACTATTGACGGGTTGCCAGAGATAGTTGCCTCCTAGGTTTAGCTGGAGCGACATACCATTTTCTTGAGCTCGTAGGCAGCCAATGCTAGCCATTAGGCCCAAGCCAAACAATAAAAAAGACTTCATAGGGTGTTGCGTTTTAAAGGGATTACAAACTCCACACCCTTGCAATTAGTGTTTCCAATAAAAAGACGGGCTGCCCTATCAAAACGCAGCCCGCCCAAGGAAAAAAAACAAACAATGCTATAAGTTGATTCCAATTCCGGTCCGAAACATAAAGCCACCGCCAAATCTCTGGTCAAAGGACAAAGTCTCTATACCCGTCTGTAGGGGCATACTCGGATCTTGAGTGCGAGACAAGCTCAAATCCATGGAAACTAATTGAAGGGGAAAGCCGAGTTCTAGGTAGATTTGATCGCTCAAGCTGATGATTGCCGCAGGCACTAGGTGGAAATTTAGCCCGGTGCCAACTTCTCTAGTGGCAAATTGATCGGCAACAAAAGGATTTCTGAATTCGCTGTGCTGATACCAAGTGGTAGAAAGCCCCATTTGCCAGATGACTTTGCCTTCATCACCCGCCAATTTGCGACTGATCTCATAGCGAAAAGCGTTGCTAAAGCTATGCGTAGACGCTTGATCCGTCGAAGTATTCACAAAGCGGATGTTAGACCATTCGACTTGGTGCTTACTACCATTGGCTTTGCGAAACAAAATTGAGGCCGAAGGCCCAAAAAGACTAAGAGGCTGCTCTCCTTCAAGTTGATACTGGATGCTGAGGTTTGCTTGCAGAGAGATTTCGGGCGCTTGCGCCCAGGCTTTGATGGTGCTGATCATCAAAAGCCCCATTAAAATGTGTTTTATCATGGTTTAATGATACACAATCCCTCCTCGCCAGAAAATGCAAAAAGGAAGGCATGCCGCGGGGTATGCACCATGTCTTTTGGGAGGATAGGTTTATTTTTCACTCCCGAAAGCTTTCGGGACGCGGAACGTATATCCTTTGATTTACAATTTATCAATTGGCGAAAATGTAACGACACAAAATTTTGTGTCGTTACGGATCATATCGACCGATATCCACATGATAATCGTTCCGCGCAGCGGCCCCCAAAAAACAAAAAACCGCAGGTCAAATGACCCACGGTTTAAATTTATGATACGAAGACCGCAGTCCTACAAATCAAATTTGATGCCCTGTGCTAGTGGCAATTCGTCGGACCAGTTGATGGTATTGGTCTGGCGACGCATATAAGCTTTCCATGCATCAGAACCAGATTCACGGCCACCACCGGTTTCTTTTTCACCGCCAAAGGCGCCACCAATTTCCGCACCTGAAGTACCGATATTGACGTTGGCGATACCGCAGTCAGAACCGAGCAAAGACAAGAAACGCTCTGATTCACGCATATTGTCCGTGAAGATGGCAGAAGAAAGACCTTGTGGTACGCTATTGTTCAAATTGATCGCTTCTTCTACGCTATCGTACTTCATCAAGTACAAGATAGGAGCGAAAGTCTCAGACTGAACCATCTCGTAGCTATTGTCAGCTTCCACGATGGCAGGCATGACATAAGTGCCAGTAGCAAACTGTTCGCCTTCCATCACTTCACCCCCAAATAGGAGCGTAGCACCTTCTTCTTGGACCTTGGTCAAAGCGGTTTGCATATTGTTGACAGCATCAGTGTCAATTAGCGGCCCGATCAAAGTATTTTCATCCAAAGGATGACCGATTCGTCCTCCCAAAGAGCCATAAGCGGCTACGAGCTTCTCTTTGAAGGTATCGTAGATATCGCTATGGATGATCAAACGACGGGTTGAGGTACAGCGTTGACCGCAGGTACCTACGGCACCAAAGACAATCGCAGGGATGGCCAAGCGAAGGTCAGCATGCTGGCTGATAATGATGGCATTGTTACCCCCAAGCTCTAGCAATGATTTGCCTAAACGAGCCCCAACCGTCGCGGCTACAGATTTACCCATACGAGTAGAACCAGTAGCAGAGATCAATGGCATTCTGTGATCAGCAGCCATGCGCTCGCCGGTGGCACGATCGCCAACGATAAGGTTGAAGATGCCATCAGGAAGATTGTTGGCGCGCATTACCTCGGCCACAATGTTCATACAAGCTACGGCAGTCAAAGGCGTTTTTTCACTTGGCTTCCAAACGGATACGTTGCCACAAACAGCAGCGATCATGGAGTTCCAAGCCCAAACGGCAACTGGGAAGTTGAAGGCAGAGATAATCCCTACTGTACCCAATGGATGCCACTGCTCATACATGCGGTGATGATGACGCTCAGAGTGCATGGTCAAACCATAAAGCTGACGCGAAAGCCCAACGGCAAAATCACAGATGTCGATCATCTCTTGGACTTCGCCCAAGCCTTCTTGGTAGATTTTGCCCATTTCTAGGCTCACAAGCGCCCCTAATGGCTCTTTATACTTGCGCAATGCTTCTCCGATTTGACGGACAATCTCGCCACGCTTAGGCGTAGGGATGTCGCGCCAAACGACAAAAGCTTCTTCCGCCGCTTTGACTACGAGTTCGTAGCTAGCCTCATCAGCATACTGAACAGAACCTAACAAACTGCCGTCAGCGGCTGCATAGATCGAATGATATTCCTGATCTGGTGCATGCCAGCTTTCGGTGCCAGTGTGTACGACTGGGTTCTTTTCCTTGATGCCGAGTTGGCTGAGAATTTCTTGATATTGTTCCTTTACTGCTTGCATATATTCTATTTTGCGAATGCTTACTCTCCTTCGCCTTCGATGATTACGCCGGTTGCTTCAAAGGCAATCTCGATCTTAGGCTCTGTGTATTTTTCGGCCGCTTCTTCTTCGCTCATTCCGCCATCCATAGCGTAGTGACGAAGGTCCTCAACTGAAGTAGTATCAGTATAAGCACGACCTTCTACGATGGCGTTTTTGCCGGGGCTGTCCTTAGGGACGAAGAAACCATAATCCTTAAAGCGAACTCTCATATTGGTACCATCTGCTAGGGGCATTGTCATCCAGCAACCTTTGGCTTGACAAGCGGCTTCAATAGGACCACTGATTTTAACATCTAGGCTACCTGTTTCATTTACCGCAGCCTGTAGATCTGCTACTGGCATTGCATCTGTCGCATCGATACGCAATCCGTGAAAGCTAGTACCATCAGGACTTAAGCTATCTGCTGGGAAAGTCATTTTTTCCACCTCTACTACTGCTTCCGCTGCAGTCTCGTCAACTTGCTCAGTTTGAGCTGATTCACTTGTTTGGCATGCCGTCCATACGAGGGCGACCATCATGAGATAAAAGAATCTTTTCATTTTTCGTGATTTTAGTAGCGCAAAATTACGGATAATGTGAGGCAGTTCAAACTGATTTGCCTCAGCCCCCTTTTAGGATAGCCAGAGGGCTTTTGTATCTTCGAACATGCAAAAATGGCGCTTATTTATCGATACGGGCGGCACCTTTACCGACTGTATTGCTTACGACCCTCAGGACCAAGTTCATCGCATCAAGGTACTTAGCAGCAGCGCTTTACGAGGCCGGCTTTTGGCTCCTGCGGAGAACGCTTGGTCGATTCAGATCAATTGGTCTCATCAAGCGCCTATATTTGAGGGCTATCAACTGAGCGTTCTGGGACAGCCAGGCCAATGGAAAGTCCTCCATCTCGATCCTCAACAAAAGCGATTAGAGCTAGATAAAGCACTTCCACCAGAGTTCGCAGGACTGGATTTCGAGATCACGGGACATGAAGAGGCACCCATTCTAGCGGCTCGATTATTGACAGAGACACCGCTGCGCGGAACGCTTCCCCCCCTCGAAATGCGTCTCGGTTCTACCAAAGGCACCAACGCTCTACTAGAGCAAAAAGGTGCTAAAGTAGGCCTGCTCATCACCCAAGGGCTAGGCGACTTACTCGAAATCGGCACCCAACAACGACCCGCTCTTTTTGCCCTCAACGTCCAAAAACCACCTCAGATTTATCACCAAGTTTGGGAAGTGCCGGAGCGCTTGGCGGCCGATTGCAGTGTGGTACAGGCACTGGATCTCGACCAGATCGAGCAATGGATCAATGCAGGCGCCTTTGAAGACTGTGATTCCATAGCGATTGCCCTCTTGCATAGCTACCGCAATCCCATCCATGAGCTTCAGATCCAAACACTCCTAGCCAAGCATAAAATTCCCTACCTCTCGGCCTCGCACTTGCTTGCACCAGAGATCAAACTTGTTCCCCGCGCCCAAACTGCCGTGGTCAATGCCTATCTCGCTCCAGTAATGGAGCAATATCTCCAAGCCGTGCAGGCCCCACTCGCCCAAGATTCGCTCAAAGTGATGACCAGCGCAGGCGGATTGATAGGAGCGGAGCATTTTCAAGCCAAAGACAGTCTGCTCAGCGGTCCAGCCGGAGGCATAGTAGGTGCCGTTTGGGCAGCCCAAAAAGCCGGCATCACCAACATCCTGACTTTGGATATGGGCGGGACGAGCACGGACGTAGCCCGCTACGATGGTGCATACAGCTATAAGTATGCGGTCAAAGTCGGCCATGCCGAACTCTTGAGTCCTGCGCTAGCTATTGAGACCGTTGCAGCTGGTGGGGGGTCGATCTGTTCTTTTGATGGTGAAAAGCTACAAGTAGGACCTGAAAGTGCGGGTGCTTTTCCCGGACCCGCTTGCTATGGTGCGGGCGGACCTTTGACAGTAACAGATGTCAATTTGCTCTTGGGACAGCTTGATCCAGATTCTTTTCCGGTACCGATTAGTCTTACTGCTGCGCAGAACGCTTTGACTGAGCTTTGCGCAGCCTCAGGGTTGAATGAAGCAGTGCTTTTGGCGGGCTTTTCGCGCATCGCCAATGAAAAAATGGCCGCTGCCATCCGCAATATCTCCGTCCAGCAAGGTTATAATCCCGCCGAATATAGTCTCCTGAGCTTTGGTGGAGCAGGCGGGCAGCATGCCTGTGCCGTGGCCAAGCTTTTGGGCATGCAGCAGGTGTTGATCCCTTATGAGGCGAGTATATTGAGCGCGAGAGGCATGGGCCAAGCTGTGATCGAGCGTTTTGCCAGCAAACAATGCTTGCGAGCGTTCCGCGAAGCGGACCCACTACTCAGCCAAGAAATCGAGACTCTCAAACAACAAGCTCTTACCTCGCTAGAAAAAGAAAATGCTCAGCAAGCCCAAGCCAGTATCAAGGCTATTTGGTTGCAAATGCGCATCAAAGGGCAGGATGCAAGCCTTTCCGTTTTGTATGAGGCCGATCAGGAGATTATGCCGCGCTTCCGCAGCCAGTATGAGCAACTTTATGGGCATTGGATAGCAGGCAGAGCCATCGAATTGGTGAGCATCAGAGTGAGTGCCGTTTTACAAACAGCGAGAGAAGCGTTCCGCGCAGCGGCCCTCAAAAACTATCTCCCCCCAGCAGACGGCAAAGTCAATCAATTTGCTCGCTATCATTGGGAAAAACTCCAGCCAGGAGCTCAGATCGAAGGGCCCGCCTTGTTGCAGAGTCAGTTTACGACGGTAGTGGTACCACAAGATTGGGAATTGAGCTTAGACCATAATCTCAGCGCCATTTTGAGGCTTGGTAAATCTGAGGAGAGCTTGATAGAAAAAATATCCGAAGACTCATTAAGCCTCGATCCAATTCAGTTGGAGCTTTTTATGCATCGCTTTCAATCGATCGCAGAGGAGATGGGGGCCTTGCTAGAGCGGACAAGCTTTTCGGTAAACGTAAAGGAGCGCCTTGATTTTTCCTGTGCCCTATTGGACGCAGATGGTTATTTGGTGGTCAATGCCCCTCATATACCGGTGCATTTGGGTAGTCTAGGGCTTTGCGTGCGCAAGGTAGCCGCTAAGATAGATTTAGGACCCGGAGATGTTGTCATCACCAACCATCCGGCTTATGGAGGATCTCATCTCCCCGATATCACTTTGATAAGGGCCATTTTTGATCAAGACGGAAAACGCATTGCCTATCTTGCCAATCGGGCTCACCATGCTGAGGTAGGCGGTAAACGTCCGGGTTCTATGCCACCCGATGCAACCAACTTAGCCGAGGAGGGCGTGGTATTTCCGCCCATGTATATGGTCAAAGCAGGAGTAGGGCAGTGGGCCGAAATCGAAGCCCATCTGGCGAGCGGTCCTTATCCGAGTCGGGCCATCCATGAAAATATAGCCGACCTCAATGCTGGGCTGGCCTCTCTGCAGATTGGGGCGACCAGACTAGAAGAATTAGCAGCAGCTCATGGGGAGCAAAAGCTTCGTTTTTATATGCAGGCTCTGCAAGACTATACCCAGCGATCTTTGAGTAAGAGTCTAGAAAAGCTTCCGGATCAGGTTTTCGGCGCTGCCGAACGCTTGGACGATGGCAGCAAGCTGCAGGTGAAAATCAGCAAAAAAGAAGATCGACTCAGTTTTGATTTTAGCGGTAGCGCTGCGGTACATCCCGCCAATCTCAATGCCAACGAAGCCATCGTCAACAGCGTAGTGATGTATGTCTTGCGCCTGATGTTGGAAGAAGAAATCCCGCTCAACGAGGGTTTGATGCAAAAGGTAGACCTCAATATCCCGACGGGCATCCTCTCTCCTCGCTTTGCTGATGATCCAACGGCCTGCCCGGCCGTAGTAGGTGGCAATGTAGAGACCAGCCAACGCTTGGTCGATACGATCATCAAAGCGCTAGCGCTGGCCGCCTGCAGCCAAGGCACGATGAATAATCTGCTCTTTGGCAATGAGGAGTTTGGCTATTATGAGACGATCTGCGGAGGAGTAGGAGCCGGGCCAGGCTTTGCAGGAGCTGATGCTGTCCATCAACATATGACCAATACCCGTATCACTGATCCAGAGATTATGGAGCTGCGTTATCCAGTGCGTTTGGAGCGTTTTGCGATCCGTCATGGTTCTGGAGGGAAGGGCCAATGGCAAGGCGGAAATGGCATTATCAGGGAAATTCGTTTTCTCGCGCCTTTGGCTTTGACGATACTAAGTCAGCATCGGGAAGTCGCGCCCTACGGTTTGGCAGGGGGAGAAGCCGGAAAAAAAGGCATTCAATGGGTCGAAAGAAGGGACAAAAATCGCGAGGACTTGTTAGGTATTGCGGCCGTCGAGATCGAAAAAGGGGATATGATCCATTTAGAATCGCCCGGAGGAGGTGGATACGGGTCTTGGGAGTAGATATATTCCACTATTTGGAATGTAATATTTATAAAACACTAGCCTTTGGCGGTATCTGCTAAAGCCACATATTTGTAATGATTCTTATAGGCATTACGCCAGATACAGAAGCTAGGGGTTAGGGTGACTCTCCCGATAGGGATTGAGTCCCCTAATTTTTTTTTGTTTGATGTAGGGGCACAAAATTTTGTGCCCCTGCATTTTTGCAAAACGTCATATTCATTTTCGAACGAGCGTAGCGAGGAGAAATCTCCTTGGCTTCAAGATGTAATTACAAATTGCTGGACAGGAGATTTCTCGTCGTCCCGATTCTCGGGCCTCTGCCGAAATAAAATCGGCAGTAGTTTAGCGACAAGGCATGCCTTGTCGCGCGCTAGGGATAAGCGTTCCGCGCAGCGGTAATAAAAAAACCAAACCTACCCAGCATATAGGCCAAAAAAAACCGGTCCTTGGCAGGACCGGCATTTACTTTTCGAGGCGGCAAAATGAAACGTAAACTTATTGAAATATACCTTGTATACGCATCATTCTCAGTAGGGTTACAGCATTAAGGCTGAACCTTTGGTTTACTGAGATTGTATTGCAAACCAACGCCCAAACCAACTGTAGTCAGACGTTTGTTGAGGCCTGCTGTACCGGCTCCTTTGGTAGGTTGAAGTCCCATCAAAAGATAGGGTTCAAGCTGTACCGAGAGACGATCCATAATCGGATAATCTACCCCCAAAGCAGCGTTTACATTGCCTGCGTAGGTGTTGAAACCACGCTCTAATTTTTCTGGACTCAGGGTCTTGTATTGTAAGCTACGCTCTAGTGAGAGGTTGACCGGATTGTCGGCATTGTAGTGCCAGTAGTTTTCTTGCGAAGAAACCTGGGCCACAACCCCAGCTTGCACGTAGAATTTTGCACCTGTCTTTTCGTTCATCCCCAATTGATAGCGCAGCAATAAGGGCGCTTCTAAGAGGAAAAGCTGGCCTTCAAGTACGTTTTCGTAAAAGCCTCTTTCAACATCGAAGAAAGGATAGGTATGACGGAAGCGTTTCTCAGAATAATTGACTCCAGAGATCACGCTCAGATGATCGTTGATTATCATTTCCACCCTAACACCATAGGCATAACCTGAGAGTGGTTGATCGCCAGTCATCTCCGCAAAAGTCCGTGCATTCGAGCCATAAAGTCCTAAGCGGAAATCTGGCTTCCAAGTGTGGGTTTCATAATCAGATTCGGGTGCTTGGCGAGAAAACATCTCATCCCAATTCCCTTCTCCAAAGGAGACCGGACCCACTCTTCTGATCTCACTATAATCCATTTGCTGCAGATAAGCTTCCATCGCTCCCGGATCATTTTCGTGCGGGATCTTATCGTTGGCTAAGGCATTATGGATAAAGGAGGTAGAAAAATCTGTAGGTTTTTGCCCTAAAGCAGAAGCTAGATTCGCATCATTGCCAACTGGACTAAGCGAGGCGAAGCTAACAATCGCTTCTGGCGTCTCAGCTTGGGCGCTGCTATCGCTTTCTTGTACACTATTGGTATTGGAAGCGATTCCATCTATAGTCTCCTCTTCATTTGCAATGCTCACATCTGCGGTCAAAGCGGCATCTTGCAAAGCATTGGAGTGAATATCTGGTAAAATAAAGCCAGAGCGAGCGTCAACTGCTAAGGTTTCGTCGGTACGTAGCTGCCAAGAATCGCTCCCCCCTAGGAGAGTAAACAAAAATAAGAGGACAGCTGCCGCTGCGGCAGAGTAGTTGCGCCAATTGGCATACCAGACTATCGCTTGCTCAGCAGGCATAATCTCAGCATCAAGCATGGCCGCGAAAGTTCTCCAATCCTTATGGAGGACTGGATATTCGAGGCTTCCCACTTTTTCGCGCACGACTTCGTCGAACGGAGCCTCTAGACGATCAGCCATGATGGGCCAGTCGCTAGCGACATAAGGTACTTGATAGGGAGTTAAGCGTTCGCGGAAGGCTGTATCTACCGAGAACTCATCCAGACTAGCGGCAAACATAGACCAATGGGCTTCCTGAAAAGGAATCTGGTGGTCGGCCAAGCCCGTTTTGATAATATGATCGAAATCTTGATCCAGTGCAGACAACATTCGATCCCATTGCGGCAGCAAGGCCGTAGGATCTAATTGCTCTAGACCTTCTCTGATTTGGGTGTCTAATGGATTTTCGTCGAGCTGTGCCTCAAATTGTGCCCAATCGTCGGGCATAAAGGCTAACTCAGCTTGAGCCAATTTACCTGCCACTGCAGCTTCAATTGGCATGTCTTCTAGATGCGCATTCATTTGGCCCCAATCGCCATCTTGTGGCTCCAATGCTAGAGCTGAGAGTTGGGTTTGGATCGCCTGGTCGAACGCTCCATCTAATTGCGCCTGCATGGCTTCCCAGTCAGCGGGAACGGCAGGGAGAACAAGGGATTCTAGTTTTTCTCGAATCAGGGCATCAAAAGCCAGGTGCAGGCGCTGCAGTAGTTCCTCCCAATTGGCAGGATTTACTGGCACCTCCAGTTCGGCTAATTTTTGCCTGATGATTGATTCAAGATACTCTTCACGCATAGTTTTCGCCTTCTATTCGACGGACCATACGAGACTGGAGGATCATTTTTTGCAGTTTGGCTCTAGCTTTGGCCAGATTGGACTTTGAGGTCCCCTCACTAATACCCAACAGTTTCCCGATTTCCTTATGTGAATACCCTTCGATTACGTATAGGTTAAATACAGTGCGATAAGCCGGTGATAGGCGTTGTACGAGTCCCAAAATTTCATTGGCACTCATCTCCGCCACTACATCATGTACATCGACTTCATGTACGGCTTGGTTGATCTCAACCAAAGCTGGCCTTTTGGCAGATTTGCGGTAGTGATCAATTGCAGTATTGACCATAATCCGTCTAATCCAAGCACCCAAATTCGTGCCACGACTAAATTTCTTTAGGTTGCGAAACACTTTGATAAATGCCTCATGCAGAACGTCTCGGGCTTCTTCCCGATCGTTGGTATAGCGCATGCAGACTACCATCATGCTACCGTAATACTTTTCATACAGTAGTTTCTGGTATTTACGGCCGCCATCTATACAGCCTTGTACGAGTTCATCTTCAGTGATTGCTGACACAATGAATAGAGTTTGGGTATTAGGGAAACGCTATAAAGATAACGCTGGTTGCCTTCCTAAAGTACACAAAAAATAATCTCTAATCATCTACCCCAAGCCGATGCTATTGGTTATCTTTGTCTTAGAATTAGCAAAACCAGTCAGCCATTGGGGAATTAGGCAACTGGAAAAACGGGGAATTTTTCTTAACTTAAATAGTACCAGATATTCAAACACTGCTTTTGTAGACACCCCACTATGTGCTATATCCTGACTCACAAAGATGATACAAGACAAGACGTTGACCCAGACCACTGATCTCAAAAAATCGCTGAAGCATTACTTCGGCTACGATCAGTTTAGAGGGAAGCAGGAAGAGGTTATTAAGAGTATCCTAAACGGTCATAATACATTTGTGATTATGCCTACGGGTGCAGGGAAGTCGCTTTGTTTCCAACTACCCGCCCTCCTTATGGATGGCATGGCTTTGGTGATTTCGCCCCTAATCGCCCTGATGAAAAATCAGGTAGATCAATTACAAGCATTTGGGATAGAAGCGGGCTACATGAATAGCTCCATGAATCGTGGAGATTATGAAGCCGTCAAGCAAAAAGCACTAAAGGGCACCCTCAAGCTCCTTTACGTTGCCCCAGAGTCCTTGGTAAAACAAGAGTTTACCGACTTCTTACAGCAAGCAAAAGTTAGTTTTGTAGCCGTTGATGAGGCCCACTGTATCTCAGAGTGGGGCCATGACTTCCGGCCAGAATATCGCCGCATCAAAGAGATGATGGGTAGAGTAGGCAAGGTGCCAGTAATCGCCCTGACCGCCACCGCCACGCCCAAAGTAAGAGCAGACATTGTGCAAAACCTCCAAATCGAGGGTGCCAATATCTTCCTTACTAGCTTTAATCGGACCAATCTATACTATGAAATCCGTCCTAAGGTCAATCAATCGCATACCACGACGGAGATCATCAAATACATCAAGCAAAATTCCAATAAGTCGGGGATTGTTTACTGTCTCAGTCGCCGTAAGGTAGAGGAGACGGCAGAAATCCTCAACGTCAATGGGATCAAGGCCGTGCCCTATCATGCCGGCCTAGACGCCAAAATGCGTTCTCGTCATCAGGATATGTTCCTCAATGAGGATATCCACGTGGTAGTAGCCACCATTGCCTTTGGGATGGGGATCGACAAGCCAGATGTGCGTTTTGTGATCCACTACGATGTGCCCAAGAGCATCGAAAGTTATTATCAGGAGACCGGCCGGGCCGGACGCGATGGTCTAGAAGGCAATTGCTTGCTCTTTTATGATTTTCACGACATTATCAAGTTGGAGAAATTCATGAAGGACAAACCGGTGAGCGAACGCGAATCGGGTAAGCACCTCCTTTATGAGATGGCTGCTTTTGCAGAATCAGGCACCTGCCGCCGCAAATTGATGCTGCACTACTTCGGCGAGACCTATGATGAGTCCCGTTGTGAGAAGATGTGTGACAATTGTCGCTATCCCAAAAACACCTTCAATGCGCGCCCAGAGGCGCAGATGGCTTTGGATCTGGTGGTCGCAGTCAATGAAAAATTTGGCGCTAACCACTTGATAAACGTTCTCCGAGGGAGTGACAACCAACAAATCAACATTTATGAGCATCACAAACTGCCTAGCTTTGGCAAGGGAAGTGAGCGATCTGATAAAGAATGGAAAGCGATCTTCAATCAGTTGATCGTGCATGATTATTTGCTCAAAGATATCGATGATTATGGCGTCATAAAGCTCAATTATCGCGGCAAAGAGTTCATGGAAAAGCCGCATGATATTACGCTGACTGAGTTTCAAGACTTTGCCAAGCTCAATCGTAATACGGCCCCAGTCGAAGACTTCAAGACTTATGATACCGAGCTATTTGATCGCCTCAAAAAGCTGCGCAAAAAGGTAGCCGATGAACGTAGCATTCCGCCATATGTGATCTTCCAAGATCCATCCTTGGAGG
Organism: uncultured Bacteroidia bacterium; assembly: GCA_964534295.1. Lineage (GTDB taxonomy): Bacteria > Bacteroidota > Bacteroidia > J057 > J057 > JBCAWW01. Next base: position 15,079 of record CAZHOC010000023.1, read on the forward strand.
ATATGGCCAGTAAGTATCCGATCTCCATCGATGAGTTTCAAAATATCACCGGAGTGGGACGTGGTAAGGCCAGTAAATTTGCGGCTCCTTTTATTAAACTGATCAAAGAGTACGTCGAGGCCAATAATATCGAGCGCCCCACCGACATCGTCGTCAAATCGACGGCCCGCAAGTCGATGAATAAGCTCTTTATTATCCAGCATGTCGACCGCCGCACGCCTCTGGACAAGGTAGCCGAAATGAAAGGGCTTGAGTTTTCTGAGCTCTTGACCAATATCGAGCAGATTGTGTATTCAGGCACTAAGCTCAACATCGACTACTTTATCGATGATCGCATTGACGAAGATACCGTGGATGATATCTACGACTACTTTATGAGCGCGGAGACCGATAGCCTCGATGATGCCGAAAAGGAACTAGGCGGAGAAGCTACGCTAGAGGAAATCCAGATGGTCCGCATCAAGTTTATCTCTGAAGTGGCGAATTAAATTAGTGATTGGGTGAAGTTTTGATTTTTTGATTAGCTGAATGTGAAATTCAATTATTCAACAAATCATTCATCAATACTTTTTCAATTGCTTTAGGCCATCTTTTTTTGCTATTTTGTAATCCAATCACCTCAACAGAGGTAATTGAAAAGGCCGTTACTTTTCAGGACGGCTTTATTTTTTGGTCAATTTTGATTCAATAAACATCTCCGCCTTATGGATATAGTTAAAGAACTAGAACAACTAGAAGATAAATTTTATGGTGAGTGGGAAGAAGATAAGACCCAACTCGTAGCTGCCATGACCGAGCTGCACAACGAACTGGTGCAGCGCCCTGATGACTTCAACCGCTTTTTGGTGCAATCCTCAGATCGTTTTGGCGGTGCCTATATCCCTCACCTATTTTGGGAAAAACTTGCCAGCTTCGTCGGCCCGAATCCGGACGACCGTTTCTATATCCAGCAATTACTACGCTCTTTTGTCGCTTCAAACTTTGATGAAGAAGAGCAAAAAGTCATGAAGCCGCTCATCATTACTTATTTGGCCAAAGAAAAGCCATTTGAGATCAGCAAAGTATGGGCGCAGATCATCGAACCCTCGCACCCTTCGGTAAAAGAGTACTTCCAAAAGCTGCAAAACTTCACCGAGAAAAATCAGAAGTCCACCGAGATGTACTGCGAAAAGTTCATGATGTTGGTAGATTATGCGCCTAACTTCCAATTGTTGGGTCTACCGATCACGCAGCTACGCGAACAAGTAAAATAAGCAGCAAGCCTGCTCTATAAAGTAGGTTTCTAGCACGATATAGCCGGGTCTGTTCTGCAGGCCCGGGCTTTTTTTTGCTCCGGAAAGCTTTCGGGGCGCGGAACGCTTTTCTCCGGGCTGCGGCATGCATACGCGCCCCTACCGGAAAATCATTTCGACAGAG
>CAZHOC010000024.1:0-15030 GCA_964534295.1 uncultured Bacteroidia bacterium
AAGACTTCTCGAAGGTCTTTTCCCACCAAATCAGCCTCTTGTCCCGGTACCAAATAGCGGGAATAGTAGCGTTCGGCAGCGCCGTTAAGAGCCAAGATTCGAAAGCGATTTGCCCCTACTACCTCAAATAGCAATACTGCCTCCATGGTACTCTCATACCAAAAGCCCGCATGCTTCTGAATGGCATCCAGTTGCGCTCGCCTTGCATCCAAGCGACGGTAAAAGTAAGTAATCAAGCATCCCAAGGCCCCCAGGCATACCCCAGCCAATAAGTATAGCCAAATACCATTCATGCTAACGGAATCTTCGTTCTAATAACAATATACTAAATTCGAAGATTCTAAGTCATTAAATTTTCGAAAGAAGAATCAGTTCGAATCGAGGAGCTTTTGGGTGAGATCGCCTATATAATATATGGATTTTTCTATACTTTCATTTAGAGGGCTTGCAAAGCTCAAACGAAAGCAGTGTTCAAAGCCTGGTTGACTGGCAAAGATTCCTCCTGGACTGATGATAATGCCTTTGGCTTGAGCCTGCCCAAATAAGACCCTAGCATCCGCTCCCTGAGGCATTTCCATCCAAAACACCATGCCCCCCTTTGGACTTCGAAATCTCACCTCCTCTGGAAAGGCATCCATCATTAGTTGGGCATACTTTAGCATATTAGTATGCAAGCTTGCTCTAAGCTTCGCCAAATGAGCCTGATAACGCCCAATCTCCAAAAAGCGACCTAAACACAATTGCGAGAGACTACTACTTGAGTGCGAACTAATCCGCTTTTCCCAAAGTAGATCTTCGTGAAAACGTCCTCCCATACAATAGCCAAGCCGATAACCTGGTGCCAAGGTTTTGGAAAAAGAGCTACAGTACAGCACCCAGCCCTCCTTATCAAAATGCTTACAAGGCAGAGGACGCTTCTTGCCAAAAAATAGTTCTCCGTAGACATCATCTTCAATCAAAGGGATCCGTCGTCTACTGATCATTTCGACAAGTGCCTGCTTTTTCTCTGCCGGCATGCTGTTGCCAGTAGGATTATGAAAGCTCGGCACAAAGAGGCAGGCCTTGATTGCAAAGAGGTTTAGGACTTGTTCGAGATAAGCGAGATTAATTCCACTATCTCCTTCTTGCGGAATCGGTACCACCTGTAACCCTAAGTTTTCTACTAATTGGTGAATGCCAAAATAGGTCAACTCATCCATCGCCACGATATCGCCTCTTTTACAAATCGTTCGCAGGCAAATACTTAGACCTTCCATTGCTCCCTGGGTGATCATCAACTGCTCTGGATCTCCCTCAGGCCACCATGACAATAATTGAGCACAGATAAGACGGCGCAAATTCAAGAAACCAGCAGGTGGTGCATATTGTAGACTCTCTGTACCCTTTTCACGGAGGGCGTCCTTCATGCATTTATTCAAGCGGGCCAAGGGCAAATATTCAGCGGCAGGGATGGCCATAGACAACTGCTGCATCTCCGCTTGATCTCTCACCCCATCTATCCGTTTGATCATGGCCTTGGTATCAAGCTGTTGGATATCTGGTTGAGGCGGATTTTGGAGATTTTCGTGGGGAGGCCGCTGCGCGGAACGATAAGACACATAATACCCGCTTCTGGCTCTTGCCTCAACTAGGCCTTTGGCTTCCAATTGATAATAGGCTTGAAAAACAGTTGAGGGGCTTAGTTCTTTTTCACGGCTCAATCGCCGAACGCTTGGCAATTTGTCTCCGACTAGCATCACTCCATTAAGGATCCGCTGCTCTAACTCTGCCGCTAAACTTTGATAACGATGGGCTTTCATGGTAAACTGATATGCCCAAAAATCACAAAACTGCATCTGTTTTCCAAGCTAGGCTTTTCCCACCTTTGTCAAAACGAAAACAATGGATAGTGTACTCAATCGAGATTTAGAGCATTGGGAAGACTTGCTCCGAGAAACGCTTAATGCCGCGCTGCAATATTTGTCTGGCTTAGAGCAACGGCCGCCCGGTCTCTATTACCAGCAAGCTCATTTTGCCCCTTTGCCCAACCATGGAGGCGGCGGTAGAGCCGCACTGCATGCTTTTCAAAATCATTATCAAGAGCACCTTTCTGGCAGTCCTGGCAGTCGGTATCTTGGCTATGTTACGGGAGGCACTACTCCGGCAGCATTGATGGGCGACTGGCTAACCAGTGTATTTGACCAAAACGTAGCCAGCGCAGGAGACAGCGCCGCCAATGAAGTCGAATATGAAGCCATTAATATGTTGAAGGAATTATTTGGCTTAGATGCGGCTTATCAAGGGACTTTTGTGAGCGGAGCTACCATGTCCAGCTTTGTGGGTTTGGCCATCGCGCGCCAGTGGTGGGGCTTGCAGCAAGGTAGAGATATTGCGTTGGACGGCTTCGCCGAACGCCCAACTGTCTTAAGTGCTAAGCCGCATAGCAGTATCTATAAAGCATTATCCATGTTGGGGGTTGGGCGTTCTGCGATGGAGCAGCTCCCCTGTCTCCCCCATAGAGAAGCGGTAGACATTGAAGCGCTCAAACAAAGACTAATTGATTTAGATGGCACCCCCGCCATTGTAGTTGCCAATGCTGGAACGGTCAATACAGTAGATTATGATGATTTCGTAGCCATCACCAAACTGAAAGAGGAATACTCTTTTTGGCTTCACATTGACGCTGCTTTTGGTGGATTTGCGGCTTGTAGTCCCGACTTTGAGTCTTTGGTAGCAGGCTGGAATGCAGCCGACAGCATCACTATCGACCTCCACAAAATGCTCAATGTGCCTTATGATGCTGCCATCCAGCTGAGTAAGCATAGCGATTTGCAAAAATCTGTTTTTCAAAATAGCGGGGCTCGATATTTGGAGGTCGATTCCGCTCAGATTCCTTTTGTACATCTCACACCTGAGAATTCTCGCCGGTTTCGTGCCCTACCTACTTGGTTTAGCCTTAAAGCTTATGGCAAAGCGGGTTTTCGGGAAATTGTAGAACGAAATGCAGGATTAGCGAAAGGACTAGGAGATTGGCTGGAGAGTCATCCAGAATTCAAGCTTTTGGCGGAAGTACGCTTCAATGTGGTTTGTTTTTCGCTAGCAAGTGAAGCTGATACTTCTGCCTATCTTAGGCGTCTTACCCAAGCTGGGCAGGTATTTCTAACCGCCTCAGCATATCAAGGACAAAGTTGTATTAGAGCCGCTTTTTCTAATTGGCGCACCAGTCCAAAAGATTTACCCATCATCCAAGCGGCTCTTGAGGCCGCGCTTTAATCAGCTGCTCATGCATTATGAAATCACAAAGGGAGAGTTTAGTATCTCCACTGCTCAAGATCGACTAGATATAGAGATGATACATCGCTTTTTGAGCGAGGAGTCTTATTGGTCAAAGCATATACCTAAAGAAACGGTAGAGGCTTATATCCCAAATTCGTTATGTTTTGGAGTTTATAAAGGTGAAGAACAGCTGGGTTTTGCGCGTTTGATTACTGATTACACCACTTTTGCCTACCTAGGGGACGTGTTTATATTGCCTAGCCACAGAGGGCAAGGCTTGGGAAAATGGTTGATGGAAAGTATGCTCAATCACCCCCAGATGCAATCACTGAGGAGATGGCTTTTGTTTACAGAAGACGCGCATGGGCTCTACTCTCAGTATGGTTTTGTGGCCTTACCAAGAGTAGAGCGAGCTATGGCAAAAATAAATTTTACTGCTTATGCGGTAGCCCCTAAAAAGTAACTTTGAGCTTTACGATTTCGTCGCCGCGCTTAACTTTTAGTTTGGCTTCATCCCCTTCTTTGAATTGGCTTAAGGCTTCCATATAGGAGTACATATCCGTAACCTCTACGCCACCAAGCTCTGTTACGATATCGCCATCTTCCATCCCAGCCTTGATACCGGCACGTCCATCCAATACTGCATCTACACGCATACCGTCGCCATTTTGATAGGTATAATCAGGCATTACCCCAAGACTTACCTTAAAGCGAGCAGCTTTACGCTCTGATTCATCTTTGGTTTTGGAAAAGGCCATGCTTTCAGAGTCATTGATTTGAGAGATCAAGGCCATGATGTAGTCTGTTACCTCAATCATGCCTTGGTAATTGATCAAATGGCTGTCGTCAACAGGTTTGTGATAATCCTGGTGCTGACCAGTAAAGAAATGGATAGCGGGAAGATCTTTCAAATAGAAGGGAGTATGATCAGAAGCCCCAATACCAGACTCAGTGGTAGTGATCTCGATATCATGCACATCAATTTTCTCCAACATGACGTTCCACGAAGGGGAAGTACCCACGCCATTGATCACGAGAACTTTCTCTTCATTCAATCGCCCCACCATATCGAGATTGATCATACAGTTTACAGAAGAGAGCTCAATAGTAGGTTCCGCACAGAAATGCTTAGAGCCATATAGCCCCATCTCTTCACCCGAGAAGCCAATAAAGAGAAAGTTATAAGCGGGATTCTCAATTTTTGCGGTGAGTTCTGCCAATTGCAAAATCATCGCTACTCCGCTCGCATTGTCATCCGCACCATTGTGAATAGCGGGTTCGCCATTATAAAGAGAGCCAAAGTGGCCGTAACCCAAATGGTCAAAGTGAGCACCAATCACGATGGTTTTTTCTGCTCCATTGTCTTTGAAGCCGATTACATTGCGGCCTTCTCTTTTTTCTCCTGTACCTGGCTTCGCATGTGGATTACTACTGACTGAGGCTTCGAAGGTTTGAAAATAGCCATCAGTCCCTTTGGGGCTAAGGCCAAGGGCCTCAAAGCGCTGAGCCAAATATTTAGCGGCTAGAATTTCTCCGGCTTTACCTGTCTCACGTCCTTCTAATAGATCGGAAGATAGATAAGCTACATCCATTTGGATTTGAGAGAGTTGATCGTTCTGCGCAGCAAGACCAAAAGAACTGAGAATGAGCGCAATGAATATGTATGCTTGAAGTTTCATGAAGCAGAATTTTAGGAATATGACACAAAATTAAAGCGAAACTCGCCCCCTTGCAATGACTAAAGTAGCGCGATGAGATAAAAAAGTATCGCAGAAATTTGGAAAAAAGGGCAACCATTCGTAGTGTTGTAGTGTACTACTTATATAGTACACTAATAAATCAGCACTATGATTCAAATCAAAGATCTCCAATTTGCCTATCGGCGTCAGAAGCAGTCGCTCTTCTCAGGACTGAATCTGGAGCTTGAAGCAGGCAACATTTATGGCTTATTGGGCCGTAATGGTGCCGGCAAAACCTCCTTGTTGAAGATCATGTCAGGCTTGCTCTTTGCCCAAAGCGGACAAGTAAACGTCATGAATCATGAACCAGAGAAAAGACAACCCTCTTTTTTGCAAGAATTGTTTTTTGTGCCCGAAGAATTCGTTCTTCCTAAGCTAAGTATTGCCAGCTTTCAAAAGCGAAGTGCCCCTTTTTATCCTAAGTTTAGCGAAGCAGATTTTGTCAAATACCTAAACACTTTTCAGCTAGCGCCCTCAGCACCTTTGAACACACTTTCGCTAGGCCAGAAAAAAAAGGTCCTTTTATCGTTTGCGATGGCGACCAATTGTAAGTTGCTCATCTTCGATGAACCCACAAACGGCTTAGACATCCCGTCCAAGAGTCAATTTAGAAAGCTCCTAGCAGGTTCGATCGATGAGGATCAGACTTATTTGATTTCTACTCACCAAGTTCGCGATCTCAGCAATTTGATGGATCCCATTATCATTCTGGATCAAGGCAAGATTTTGTTTAATCAAAGTCAACAAGAGATTGCAGAGCGCCTAAGCTTCGAGCTATATCAACAGGCAAAGGAACCGGAAGGGGTACTGCACGCAGAACGAGTACCCGGAGGTTATCTGGCAATGAGCGAAAACCAGTATGGCGAAGAGACCGTCCTTGACATTGAGGTATTATTCAATGCTGTGATAGAGTCTCCAGAACGTATCACCCCATTATTTACCCAAAGCATCCCACAATCATGAAAAACCTAGAATTGTCCCTAGCGCGTTTGGGTTTGCTTTTGCGCAATGACTTTCAGAAGTTTTACAAACCCGTCCTTTACGCCAGCCTAGCCGCTATCGGCTATATCATAATCGAATATGCGGCCCAAGTAAGCGACCTCTTAAATGAGGATGGGGCCACTCGTATTCACCATAATGAAACTTTTGGCATCATCTTGATGCTGGGTGGATTTGTACTGAGTAGCTTCTCCTTCTTCGAACTCAACCAAAAAGAGCGCGGCATCAGCTTTTTGATGATACCCGCTTCTCAATTGGAGAAATGGCTTAGTCGTTTCATTCTTACTAGTGGAGTTTTCACCCTATTCATTTGGTTAGTCTACGGATTATCCACGATCATTTTGGGAGCTATTACCCATAGCATTTGGGAACTTCCTATCACTCACTTTGAGTGGTTTGGAGCAGATACTTTACTGATCATTAGACTCTATCTAGTCTTACAATCCATTTTTATCGCAGGCTCGATCTTCTTTGGCAGACTGTCCTTTTTAATCACTCCGATTAGTTTGGGTGCGCTTGCCTTGATTCTCTTTCTCCTAACGGTAGGCTATGCCCGCATCCTGATGATCGGCATTACTGAAGGTTGGGACTTGAGTCCAAAGGGAGAGTATCGCAATTCGACGGATTTTATGAATACCGTCAACTATGTCCTGACCCCATTGCTAGAGCAGATATTTTGGTGGACATTGGCCCCCTTCTTCTGGGTAGTGAGTTATTTCTGATTGACAGAAAAAGAAAAGTAAAATGGAGTTTAGAAAACAGAAAGGGATCTATCTCCAGATAGCAGATTATATCTGTGAGAATGTCCTGACCCAAACTTGGAAGGCGGGCGAGAAAATCCTGTCAGTAAGGGAAATGGCAGCTTCCATTGAAGTCAATCCCAATACGGTAGCACGCACCTACAGCTATCTCCAAGATCAAGGCATCATCTATATGCAAAGGGGTATCGGTTACTTCGTAGCGGATGATGCATTTGAAAAGACCCGTTCGATCCGGAAGGAGGATTTCATCAATCAGTTTTTACCTGAAGTCTTCCATACAATGGATGTCCTAGGCATGACCTTTAAGGACTTACAAGCTTTTTATCAGCAACGTTCCAACGGCAAATTAAGCAGCAATGAAAACTAGTATAAAATTATTGTGGGTAGGGCTCATCTTGATAGTGGTGACATTAATGACTTTCATCACTTGTACGCGCATTGACCTCAAAGAGATTGTACCGCAAGATGGAAATGGAGTGGTAATCGAAAAGACTTTCCCTTCGAAAGAGTTCTCTGGCATTAGCGCACGCAATGGTATCGTGGTACATTATGTTCCGGCTGAGGAGTATGCGGTCAAAATTAAAACTGACTCCAATCTCTTCAAGCATATGCGGCACACTGTTTTTAATGGCGATTGGATGCATGTATCCTCCACCCCGGAGTTAGGCAGTCCGACTCAACTTGATATTACGGTTTACGCTCCAAGCATTAAAGGTATTGAAGCGACGCATAGCGCTGAGATCATTTGCGACAGTACGATTGAGCAGGAATCTTTTGAAGTCCGTACGCATAATTCCGGCAAAGCAAGCTTCGTTGCGGTAACCGAAAATCTGAAGATCAGAGCCCATAATTCATCTCGCATCTTTGCTAGTGGGCAAACTGAGGACCTGAACCTAGTTTCACAAAATTCAAGCAAAGTTGATGCGAGTCAACTATTCGTGCAATATGCGGATGTAGTTGCTAATCGATCAGGAGAAGCTGAAGTTAAGGTAGAGCAGCGCTTGGTTTCCAATTGTGGCAGCGGCAGTCAAGTGGTCTACTCAGGACCAGAGGGCCTTAATGTAAAGGCCATAGGCCAAGGAGTTACCCGCCCCAAGGAATAAGTCTGAAGCATCCTTTTTTCACCTCTAAGCACAGTATTCAATCATGAAAAAGGCCGCTTTCAGATTCATCCTTCTGCTCTTGCTTGCCTTGAGTATTAGCTGGGCTATCTTCAGTTTGACAGCTCCACCAGAAGAATTTGCACTCGAAGCCGAAAGAAGCGCCCAACATTGGGTATCCTATCAGCTCCCTCTTGGCTTACCAGCCCTCAGTTTTCACTGGTAGCGATAATATGTGTAACTTCTAGAGAGTAGCCCTTTTGGCTATTTTCTAGAAGCTACTACTATTTCGACTACTTATGTTTCAACACCTCGAGCTATCCACTCCCCTGAGTGGTACTCCTCTCACCGTAAGCAATACTGACCAGACTCAAATTCATACCATCTCAGCAGGTCAGGGCGAAAATTCCGTATTATTAGCGCATGGCTATGGTTTCAACTCCATCGAATGGAATGTAATCATGCCTATTTTGGTTGAAAATGGCTATAAGGTCATCGCCTTTGACCAAAGAGGACATGGCAAATCTACAATTGGAAAAGATGGTATCACCTCCAAAGCCATGGCTTCAGATTACGTAGCCATCATCAAAGCCTACCAATTGAGCTCCTGCATCATAGTGGGGCATTCTATGGGGGGGTTTTTGACGATGCGTATGCTTTTGGATTATCCGGAATTGCAGGGATCAGTAATTAAGGGGGCCGTGCTGATGGCAACTTTTGCCGGAGATGTATATCGTAAAAATTTCCAAAACAGAGTTCAAATTCCCTTGATCAAATCAGGCCTATTGGTAAGCTTACTCAAGTATAAGGCGGTAAGCAAAGCTTTTGGTAAAAGCTTAGTAGGTACCAATCCTGATCCGGAATTAATTAGAGTGATTAGTGAAATATTTACACAGACGGACCATAAGCGTCTTATTCCCATCTTGAAAGCCTTTGGCGATGAAAGCTATTATAATCGCCTGGAAGAGATAAAAATCCCCTGTAAGATCGTAATTGGCGATAAAGACAAAACCACGCCTCCTTTTCATACAGATGATTTAGTACGGCTCATTCCCCATAGTACCAGAATTGACGTACCTAATAAAGGACACTGCCTCAATGCCGAAGCACCAGAGGTAATCATCGAAGCGATTGAGTCCCTAAGTATGGCTCCAGCCTAAAAAAAATGACTATTTCCTTTCTTGAGAAAGTCTGAAATTGCTCTTCCACAAAAGACGTTGCTATGACAAAATCTATGCTTTCTCAATCAGATATTTTGGCTCAATGGGATCATATTCTCTCAGCCCCTAAAGATTTAGGCAAGGTTGATATGCTTGTGATTCGCAGAGAGAGTGATGCTCGTGAAATCCGCCAAGAGGTGTTTTTTTCGGCTCAATATGGGATGGAAGGAGACCGTTGGGCGCGCAAAGCGGGCAAGGACCTAAATCGGGATTCTCAAATCTCCCTCATGGGCACACGTATCCTCAGTCTGATAGCGGAAGGGGATGAGGAACGGATGGCACTTGCGGGAGACAATATCGTCCTGGACTTAGACCTTACTGAAGAAAACCTTACCGCAGGAGACCGCTTGCAAATCGGCGAGGTAGTTTTAGAAGTAACTCCTGAATTGCACAAAGGCTGCAAAAAGTTCTCTCAGCGATTTGGCACTGACGCCCTAAAAGTGATTAATTCGGTAGAAAACCGCCCCCTCCATCTAAGAGGCATTTTCACTCGCATTATGAGCGATGGCTTAATCAGAGTGGGCGATACAGTCCGAAAACTTTAAGGCTCCTCAAACAGCACTATTGCCTTTTCCAAAACTACATCCCGATCTTCCACAAGATCGAGGATGCTGGCTACGCTATAATAATCTGGAATCACTCCCATGCCCATGCTTTCGTTTTGATCCACCACTTGAAATTGTACTCTGGGTACTGAAAGACTAATCTTTGAATGGGGTAAATATTCCTCTGGCCCAACTCCGCAAAAAGTCCGACAATTACCTCCACTCTCCTCCCCTACCAATTTGGCCCTCTTAAGCGCTTCTAGCTGAGCGATAACGGCCCCACTACAAGAGAAACTGCCACCGTTCATCAGTACGATTAGCTTTCCACTATAAAGAAGTTTATTGGGCTTGGTCCATTTATTGCCAGAATTACCTTTAATCGCTAGTCTAGCCTGATCCATATCCTGCTCCGGAGCAACGACCTTTTTAAGCGATTGCACGATGGCGAAGCGTTCCTCGAGGAGGAAAGACAAAAGATAACGGCCATTGTCTATCTCTCCGCCCTGATTTCCTCTTAGGTCAAGGATCAATTTTTCCGTTTTACTATCTACAATTGTTTGAAATGCCTCCGCTACGGCAGTTTTAAACTTTTGTCCATACTGCTCCTTTAGGATTACATTGTTAAAGCTCGGGACCTTAAGCACCAATGCATCATCCCTTTGGCTTAAGACTATTCCTTTCTTTTTTTCTCCCTGCTCGGGAACGCTAGGACGAGGCTGATTAGCAACAATAATCTGTTTTTCCTCACCGTCTTGCCCCTCTACTAGCAGCTCCCACTGCTCTGGAATAGGGAAATGATAATGATAGAATTCATTAAACCATTGATTCAAGATCCATCGTGGATAGGAGTCGGCCCGACCGTCGCGGATGATATTGTTCATTAACTTCTCCACCACTTGAGCAGCCGGCACAGTATTAATGCTTTTGATTTTGTCTCCTGCCTTTAGTTCAATATTTGTTGCATAGACTTCTCGAACCCATAAGTCTTCCCAGTCCCAAAAGACATCAAAGGGTAATGCACTTTTTTGACTGATGGCATCGCGAGTCGCCTCATTGGGATAGTAGTAAGTGTGCCCATCTCTGATTAATGATTTTAGCGGGCTGAGCAATTGATAAAAGGCCAAATCATCCATTGGCTGATTCAGTTGTGCCTCAATAGCAGCAAAGGCACTATCAACCTGATTTTTGGTAGCATAAGCATAAAGCCCTGGATGATAATTGACTAAGCGGGTCTTAAAGAAAGCAAAATCTTCCTGCAGTTCTGCCGGGGATAAGCGTTCCGCGCAGCGGCCCTCTACCCCAAACTCATGGCTTGGTAAAATGGCTAAACTCAAATAAAGGCTCAGAATGAAGCTAGTTTTGATCATTTAAATCTAATTGTGTCGCTCCTCAAATAGCCAATTCGATGTGATACGGTAGCAATTTCCATCCCTTCTTGAGGAGAAATGGGTTCCATATACAGTTGCCAGTTGGGGCTAAGATTGGAGTCAGGATGTACATATTGGTAAGCAATACTGGCCCCTTCAGTTTGGCTGCTAAGACTGATTTTATCAGCTTCAGTTTTCATTTCAGTAGCCGCCGTGCGGAACGCTTCTCCCTTTGGTTGCAAACGGGCAATCAGTTCAGTTTCGGGCATGAGGCCTTTGTCATCAATCTCAGCAAGCCAACGGTCGCATTCAGCCCTTAGCTCTGCCAGTTTTTCAGCATAAGCAGGATCATCGGCTAGGTTATTGATTTCATGCGGATCCGCTTCGCAATCAAAAAGCTCCTCGGCTGGCCGCACCAAACGAAACCATTGTGCTTGGACAGGATTAAGCTTTTCTTCGTCTCGCATCCGTAAAAGCTCCTGCATGATGGGCATATTCTCCCGATAATTGAGCGGTAGATAATACATCTGAGTGGTATCCAAATGGCGGATATATTTGAAGCGCTGATCCCGTACCGCTCGCACGCCATCATAAAGCTCATCAAAGCGGTCTCCAGCCCCGTGGACATATTTACGAGCCGGTGCATTGTGAGACCCTAAAAAGGCCTGGCCTTGCATATAACCTGGCGTCGGTGCACCCGCCAGAGACATAATAGTCGGCATAAAATCGATGAAACTAATCAGACGATCATCCGTGCTACCCGCGAAAGCCTTATTGGGAAAACGAATTGCCATCGGCACTCTCAATCCAGAGTCATACATAAGGCGTTTTTGACGCGGCAATGGTCCGCCGTGGTCCGTATACCAAAAAATGATGGTGTTTTCAAGTAGGCCGTCTGCTTCTAATTCGGCGATGATCTCCCCTACTCTATGATCCATCTCTTTGATGTTGCTGTACATCCTTCGTACATCTCTTTTGGCAATTTCAGTATCTGGCAAATAGGGCGGAATGGGCACTTCGAGATTATCATCTATCCAAAGAGAATCCTCCGCTTTGGCCCAAATGCGGGACTCATGGGTTACTTCTATATTGAAAATAGAAAAGAAGGGCTTGCCTGCTGGGCGATTGCGCCAGTGCGCGGTACGACTACAATCGTCCCAGGCCGTTAGAGTCTTACGAAATTGATAATCTTCTTTGGCGTTATTGGTGCAGTAGTAGCCCAAGCGTCGCATCTGTTCCCCATGCATCTTAACCTCTACTGGAGGCACCGCCTCGTAAGGATATAAGCCCTCGGGCATGAATTTAGCACTTCTCGCCAGGTGCTCTTTGAGGATAGGAGGAGGTAACTCAATATACCAGGGACCTGTCCTCATATGATTTGCCCCGATACTGCTAGGATACATACCTGTAGCCAAGGCGGCTCGACTGGGAGCACAAACGCCTGAGGGAGAGTAGACATTGGTATAGCGCACTCCCTCAGCTACCAATCGGCTAATATTAGGAGTAACTACCGTAGAATCCCCAAATGAAGGGATAACAGGGCTCAAATCCTCCGCCACAATCCAAAGAATATTGGGTTGCTCGGGTGTTTTTGTTGGATAGGGAGAGTCCGATTGGAGAGGCTCCGTCTGCCCGCAGGCGAGCAGCAATAGTAGGGGTAGTAAATATTTAAACATAAACTGTAGTCGTAGGTTGAAAATTTAGTTCAAATAATCGGTTTACGCCAATTGGGAGCCTTACCAAAATGACAAAAGTGGTTTCGTTGGTTGCTGATGAGTTTTTATCTTTACATCAAAATATTCTTATACGATGCAGCAGGCTAAATCAAGTCTCCTTTTCCTCATTCTCCTTATCTCCCTTCCCGTCTTCTCCTACAGTCAGGAGGTGTATTCATTGGTCCGGGGCAAGGTCTTAGATTCAGAAAATGCTCATCCCATCTCTGACGCAACTATTTCTATCCCTGAATTGGGTTTATCGACCACCAGTGATGAAAATGGAAGCTTTAGAATTGAAAAGGTAGCCGCTGGTCGTCATAGTTTGGAGGTCAAAAAAGATGGCTATCAACCTTACTTTATTCCAGATTTGGTAACCAATGCCGGTAAAGAAAATGTATTGGAGTTATTGCTTACCGAATTTGTCTTTTACAATGAAACCGTAGAAGTAACTGCTGTCAGCGAAAGAGACCTCAAAAGGGTTAGCACCAGAGTATTTACCGTAGAAGAAAGTAAGCGTTTTGCTGCAGCTTATTTTGATCCTGCGCGTATGGTAGCTTCTTTCCCTGGGGTTATTCAAACCAATGATCAAGCCAACCACCTGGTTATCAGAGGCAACTCTCCCAACGGAATGTCCTGGCGTTTGGAAGGGGTAGATATCGTCAATCCCAACCACCTCACCAATGCCGGTACTTTTAGTGATAGGCTTACCCAAAATGGCGGTGGTACCATTATCCTCAGTACTCAATTGCTCGCCAATTCGAGCTTTAGTACCGGGGCCTTTAATGCCGAATATGGCAACGCACTTTCCGGAGTATTTGATATCAACTTCCGCAAAGGCAATAATGAGAAATTTGAATTCACCGGCCAAGCGGGTTTGATTGGGGTGGATCTATCAGCAGAGGGACCCATCAATCGTAAAAAAGGGAGCTCATTCTTGGTCAACTATCGATACTCGACAGTAGGCTTACTCGATCTTTTGGGGGTACCCTTGGGAGACGAGTCCATCAATTATCAGGATATTGCCTTTAACCTCCACTTCCCAACAGAGAAGTTTGGGACCTTCGGCCTCTTTGGGATGGGTGGACTCAGTAGCAATGAATTTACAGGCGCGCGCAGTGATAGCTTGATCGATGAGCAAAAAGATCGCTTTGATATCTCCTTTCTCTCTAATATGGGCGCCGTTGGCGGAACGCATAAACTGCTAATCGGAGAGCGCACTCTTTGGAAAACCGTAGTAGCACTTTCCTCTCAAAAAAGCGGGCGTACCTCTAACTTTCTGGACGACAATTACGAAGGGATATTATCTGAAGATGACCAACTGGTACAGAATCGTCTTTCTATCACCAGCAATGTCACCCACAAGTTTAATCCCCAACTGAGTGTTAAAACGGGTGTATATGTCAATCGCATCGGCTTCACCCTAAATAGCATCTTTAGACCTCCGGGCACCATTGGTCGCTTTGAAACATTGGCCCTTGCTGAAGGAGCTAGTTGGCTGGTCCAGCCTTATGCGGATTTCAAATACAATCCTCATCCCAAATTCTCGCTAGAAGCTGGGCTTCATGGGATGTACTTTTTCCTAAATGACAGCAGAGCCCTAGAGCCGAGAGCTTCTATGAATTTTGCCATCAACTCTAGGCAGAATCTACGTTTTGCTTATGGCTTGCATAGTCAAATACAGCTGCCGGGCACTTATTTCGCGGCCTTTCCTGGCCCCGTTGATGTCCCCGTAACGCCCAATACTGACTTAGGGTTTACCAGAGCGCATCATATTGTCCTTAGCTATCAATACCAATTTACCCCCTTCCTCATGCTGAGGTTGGAGCCATACTATCAGTCGTTATTCAATGTCCCGATTGTCAATGATCCCACTAGTACCATCTCAAGTTTGAACTTTTTTGAAGGTTATGTAACCCAAGAGCTAGAAAATTTAGGTACAGGCACCAATTATGGAGTTGAGCTAAGCGTGGAGAAATTGTTGAGTAATAATTACTACTACTTACTCAGTGGCTCACTTTATGAGTCAAACTATATTGCAGGAGATGGCATTTCACGCCCGACTCGTTTTAGTGGTCGTTACGCTTTCAGCGGAACGGGGGGTTGGGAAAAAGAAGGCACCAATCGAAAAGGTCAAAATAGAGTCATTGGTATCAACCTTCGCACGATGTATCGCGGTGGTTTACGAGCCATGCCGATTGACTTAGCCGCCTCGCGTCAGGAGCAAAGAACCATATTTGACAGTTCTGATGGCTTCTCTGAGCAGATAGATGATTACCTACGAGTGGACTTCAGACTCACTTTCATTTTTCTTCACAACCAGATTTGGTTT
>CAZHOC010000024.1:15040-16465 GCA_964534295.1 uncultured Bacteroidia bacterium
AGGCACGCTTTACCCGCACCTTTGGGGTGGACATCCAGAATGTGCTCAACACTCAAAATATTGCTTTCCGCTACTACGACTTTCAACTCGATGAAATAGTTACTAAATATCAATTGGGGATCATCCCATTGCTTAGCTATCGAGTCGAATTTTAATCAACAAAAGGACTCCTATGAAATGGTTGCACTTGGGCCTTGCCCTCCTATTTACTGCCTCCGCCTATCTCCAACTCAATGATCCCGATGGCATGGCCTGGGTGATTCTTTATTTGATCGTGGGAGAAGTATGCTTGTTTTCTTTCTTAGGTAAAACCAATAAGAATATCGTGCTAGCCGTATTGGCCTTATTGGGAGGAATTTGTTTGCTACATCTCCCTGGATTTATTACATTTTTAACTAATCAAGACGGGATCAGCTTTATGGACATGATTGAGTGGCATGCCATGAGCGACCAGTATCCTTATATCGAACTTTCTCGTGAATTTGGGGGATCGCTAATCTGTTGTATTGGATTATACATCGTTTGGCGAGGCCAGAAAAGCTAAAAAGGCTCCCACCATTGGTAGGAACCTTTTTCCGATTTTCATCTACCTTCCACAACAAAAACATTCGGTAAGGTGAATGCCTTTTGAGTATCCGGTGGAAAAACCTATTTGATTTACCCCTTACAAATAGATCTTGAACAGTTACGATAGAACAAACTTTATGCCAATTTGAATCAACTTATTTCCATAGTAGGGCCTACCGCGGTGGGCAAAACTCAATTATCTCTTTTTCTAGCGCGTCAATTTGCTACTGAAATCATCTCTACCGATTCTCGGCAAATTTATAGGGGCATGGATATCGGCACCGCCAAGCCTAGGAAGGAGGAATTGCACCAAGCACCCCATCATTTTATCGATCATCTGTCTCCAGAATTAGACTATAATGCTGGCGCATTTGAAAAAGAAGCGGATGATTTGATTGGGCAATTATTTCATGTGCATGCAAATCTGATTTCCGTAGGGGGCTCAACTCTTTATATCAATGCACTTTGGAATGGGATCGATCCTATGCCTAAGATTCCAAGTGAGATTCGTAACCAACTAAGGGATGAGTGGGAGCAAAATGGTTTGCCTCCCTTACTAGAAGAGTTGGCGAAAGTAGATCCAGATACATACGAAAAAGTTGACCGTCAAAATCCTGCTAGGATATTGCGGGCGTTAGAGGTTTACCGCGCTTGCGGAACGCCCATCTCTGTTTTTAGAAAAAATCGCAAGACTAAGGAAAAGCCTTATCAATTATTGAAAATCGGTCTACAGGACGAACGTGCGGTCCTATATGAACGGATCAACCAGCGAGTCGATCAGATGATTCAGGACGGGCTCATTGGAGAAGTAGAAACATTACTAGCTAGTGGGCTCAGCCCAGTGGCCAATTCTCTACA
>CAZHOC010000025.1:0-15971 GCA_964534295.1 uncultured Bacteroidia bacterium
CTGGCTTCGGCTTTGGGTAAGAGAAGTTTTTTGATGGGGAGGAGCGTTCGCCAACGGCTAGCCTCCCACAGATCTGACCAGCGCTCGTCAAAGCCCTCAATCCTGAAATTAGGCGGTAAATCCAGAAAAGGGGAGAAGTTGAGGGCTAATTCTTGAATTGCGATCGCCTTTTCGGAGATACGAGATAAAAGTTCCCCGAAGGGATAGGCCTCAGCATCGGCTTTCATAAACAGCTCCTCCTCAAATGCATTGCGCACCCAAAAAGCACGACTCACTCCTTGCGAGCGGCCATAGACCAAGCAACGGACAGAGCGTTTGACTTTGATCTCTAAAACCCCATACGATTGCTCGCTGGGAAGCAAGAAAGCCGGAATACTATCTCCGGCCAGCATCATTTGCAATAAGGATAAGGATTGTTGGGCTTGGGCATCAGGGGTCTCCTGCAAAAAAAGACTCCGCGTGAGGGGAATCTCTATCGTGGCCCGCTGTGGACCTTGCAGCCAAATAAGACGTTGCCAGCTCATCCTTTGATTTGTATGCCCTGGAAAAAGCGTATCAAATAATCCAGGCTCGCAAGTACGCGAAACTGATCCGGACTTGCATGGGTTTGAGCGATAAATCCTACTTTTTCCATCTCCCGCAACCAAAGCCGTAATAGCTCTTCGGGTGTATGAGCACTGCCTCTAAAACCAAGGCGGCGTAATTTGCCCAAAAGACGTTTTTGCTGATTGAGGACTAGTTCCCATTCTTCGACTTCGATGGTATAACCTGGGCCGAAGGCGGGATCAAAGAGGAGTCCGATTTCTAGCCAGTCCAAAAAGCGGAGCACTTTTTCGCGTCTATCGTTTTCTTCGACGCTGCTGAGGCTTTGGCTGAGGTAGAAATAGTTTTTTTGCTGTTCAAGCCGAAACCCTAAAGGCGCAAAGTGAGCACTGATAGGCGCAAAATGATCGTTCAAAATGGTAAACCAGCGCTTTTGCGTCGGATCGGGATGATCTGCGCAGATAAATTGGCCTTGGTGTAGCCAGTTAAAAATCGCGGCCGTTTCGGCGGGTAATTGCATTTGCCTATTCTAGCTTAAACCGGATGACTAATATAGGGGTAGATTTGCACAAGCACACTAGAAAATACAATATGCGCTTACAGTTGGTTTTGAGCTTTTTGTGGTTTTTCGCCACGATAATTACGCAGGGCCAGGCTCAGATTATCGGTTCGAAGACCGATAGCACGGGACAAGTCTGGAAGATTCGTTTTGTGACCGATGTCAGTCCCATTCCGCTTTGGTACGGCTTCAGCGAAAGCTACCGCGGAGAACGCTTCTTGGGCGACCAAAGTTGGGAGTGGAGCGAAACCGATACCAGCTTTAGTGAGGGCTTTGTCCCCAATAACTGGGCTTATAACATTCGTCTCGGCACTCAGCTTAATCTGGTCAAGGACCTCTATGTGGGGGTTAATTACAGCGCTTACATTTTTCGTCGTTTTCAAGCGATCGAGGGCGGGGGAACAACCATTGAGACTATCCCATTTTTTGCCCTCAATGCCAGTTTGAGCTATCCATATGTCCTGCCTTTTGCGCCCAAAGTCGAGCTTCTTCCTACAGTTTCTTTTGGACGATATCAGGGAGATGGTTACAGCGACTACGAAGGTCTAGGGGAGGAGTGGTCCTTTGAAGGGCGCATGGGCATTGGCCTCCGCATGAAAAAACATCCCCAACAATTTCGTTTCTGGGCCGCCTACAGCCGTATGTGGTATAACGAAAGCCAGCAGAGTTGGGTCTACCCGGATCGAATGCGGGAGATTTCGACCCTTTGGCAGTTTCTCAATATCGGCGTGGGCTTGGTTTGGCATATTCGTATTGAGGAAGATCGTTAGGGTTTTTACCGCTGCGCGGAACGCTTGTCTCTAGTACGCGACAAGGCAGTGCCTTGTCGCTGACAAAATGATATTAGCGTTCCGCGCAGCGGTAGCCCTAATAAACCACCATCTTACGTACCGTTTGCTTACCTTCGATCTCAAATCGCAAAGTATACAAACCCGAGGGTATGTTGAGATTTTGCTGGATGGTTTGGGTGCCTGATGTAAGCTGAATTTCCTGCTGATGCAGTAGGGCACCAAGATTATTGAAGAGACTAAACTTTACTTTGGTGGCCTTGAGACTTTCAAAGCTTAAGGCAAAACTACCATCGTTGGGATTGGGGTAGAGACGAACAAAGTTATTGTCAAGCCCATCCTTAATGCCGACGCTAGCGTCGATAAAAGTAGAAGCGTCAGCTTGCAAGGGTGGCAATTCCTCATTGAGGGCCGTATCGTAGGCAATACTATAAAACTCATAAAAAGAACCCGCCACTCCTACAAATACAAAACTCGTATCACTCAATTGATCCGCCGCTACTTGCCAAGGTCCGCCATCTTCACGGAAATAAAGGTCAAAATAGCGCACTCCCGAGCCAATATCACTGCTGCTCCAATGCAAAGGAATCTCCAGATCCGACAAAGTATCGGTCAGGGCGGCAATTTGACTGCGCGGCAAATCATCGTCGATGGTATTGCGCCAGGTATTGGTGATGATAGGCGGATTGGTATCAAAATAAATCCCTGCGCTGTTTTCCATGATGGCACCCGTTTGAATCGCAGCCTGGGTTTCAAGACTGAAGATGATGCTACCGGTGCCACTTATGCCATCGACATTTGGCGGTAAAAATCCACCA
This sequence comes from uncultured Bacteroidia bacterium, assembly GCA_964534295.1. Taxonomy (GTDB): domain Bacteria; phylum Bacteroidota; class Bacteroidia; order J057; family J057; genus JBCAWW01. The sequence continues at coordinate 2,709 of CAZHOC010000025.1, forward strand.
ATGGGATCATCTACCGCTTGCATCGTCAAAGTATCAAGGGTCAGAAAGCGACAAACAAACTCACCGTTTAGAATGTCTAATTCAGTAGTAACTTCAACATAGTAAGGCAATCTAGGGCGCAAATCGACGATGCGATTTTGCGTTCCGCGCTGCGGGACAAAGCGATATAAACTGTCGGCAATATTGAAGCCCATCAATTGCAGGCTATTGAGGTCAAAAACAGTAGGATCGAGGGTATCGCGAATTTCGACCACCAAGGCTGGCGCAGTAGCAGTATCTATATTTTCGAAACGGATCACATAGGGAAAGGCTTGATCCGAGCGCAACCAGCCTAAACCGCCTTCACCCTGTCGGCCAGTTTTATCGTTGGGATCAAAAGAACCTACCCCAAAGCCATCAAAGTCGCCTTTGTCCTCTGGGGTGAGGCATTTGTTGAGCACATCATAAGTAGTTTTAACGGTGAGGGCTTCATTTACGGTTTCGAGGACCACGCGCCCCACGCCCAAGGTGGTAAAATCCAATATACAGCCCACGGCCGTACCGCCAACGCCTACCATATAGTCCGTAGCCCAGCTAGAAGTGCCAAATTGAGGATCATAAAGCAGATCGAACGTTGGCGAGAGAGCCGCATCCAAAGCGCCATAAGCACAACCGGCAAAGGGGACAAAGCCAATCGCCGCGCCAAACCAAGTATCAAAACATTCGCCTGTCCAGTATTTGAGCGGAGAACCATAAAGAGGTTCATTCGCCCAAGCTCGCATCCTAAACGGCCCTATCTCCGTTGGCTCTGCACTAAACTGAATGATACCGACGCTACCTGCGGCTATCTTGGGCAAGATGAAAGCATGCACATTGGCTTCATACTCTTGGGTCCAGAGCGTATCGATGGGCACAAATTTGGGGATGCTATCCAAAAAGGCTTGGGTGGTATCTAGTATACTGATCTCCAGATATTCGATGCGCACATTGGCCAGATTTTGTGAAGTGGCCAACCAGATCGGCACCCCAATCGCGTCGATATTGCCGGAATTACCATACTGGATGTAAAATTTAGAACGCGCATTGGGTCTCGCCAACTTGCGACCGATGACATCGGCATAGACCTGAGTGCGGCTATTGGCCTCAATCTCAAATCCATTGGGTATCACGATAGTGGTATCACCGGGTATTTCGATCACCAGATCTCTAAAACCCGGGGCTTCGCCGCGTAACACAAAAGGCACATCCAACAAAGCATCCCCATGTTGCACCCGACCGCTGTCTAAACCAATGATGGGATTGAAACCATTGTGGCGAAGATACACTCGGGTATCTGGACTAAAACCCGCCCCGCGTAAACTGATGGTAACATCTCCTTCATTCCCGCCTTTTAGGGGGAGATAAGAGGCCAAATGTGGCCCTAGGATCAACTCTTGTTCTTCGTGCGCCTCAATATCTAAAGTCGAAATGTGCGCATGGCGCCTATCGTTGAGGCGGAGGTAATTGCCTCCCACCACTAATTTTTCATCATAGGCCTCCACTGCTTGCAGTTGGACATAATCCACCGGAAAAGGAGCTTTTGTAAGCCTAGCCCCCAATGCGCTTACTTGCGCCAAACCGCTTACCGTCGTACCGGCGCTGCTTTTAATCTGGCCTCCAATCATCACATCCTGACCGATGGGCTTGACAAAGTTTACTTGAAAACCAAGTAGACCTTCGTCGATTCTAGGGTTCCAAGGTAGGGCATTGCCATCAATCGGGTGCAAGGCAGCGATATGATTACGATCCTCACCACTGATTTGAGTGAAGTTACCAGCCACATATATCCGGTCTGGCGTAGCCTCCACCTGGGAGAGACTGTTAAAGACTGGCGTATTGTGCGCGGGTGCCCATGCTTGGAGGTTTCCATTCAAATCGACGGCCGCTAGTCGGTCCCGATTTTGATTGGCCACCTGTCCAAAATCTCCAGCGAGATATAATTGACCGGATTGGAGGGCAAGGCCTTCGACTCTGTCATCTATTGAGACATTTAGCGGCAGGAGATTGCCGTTAGGATCTATGCCCGCCAGATAAGTGCGGCTTTGGCCGTTGATCTGGGTGAAAGTACCGCCGAGATAGAGATTACCCGTAGCTGGGTCTTTGACGATTTCCCGAGTATTGCTATTGAGACTGAGATTCCAGTTAGGCGAAGGCAGACCTTGGTTTCGATCCACGGAGATCAGCATTTGGTCCGGCTGGGAGGAAGAGGTCTGCAAATAGATTTGCTCGCCATCATTGCTGACTTCGATTTGGGTTACGAGCGCATCTGTTTGAGGCGCCCAGTCCAAAATCGCATTAGTTCTGAGGTCGTAGGCATAAGTATTGGAGCGGTAGCGAGTATCACTCATCGAAAATTCTCCTCCAACCAAAGTTTGCAGACTATCTTGCAAAAAGGTCTTGACAAAGCTGTTAGGCGTCAGGGTAAATGGCTGTAAAAGACCAGATTGAGCCGCAAGCAATCCCATATATTGACGGTCCTGATTATTTAGCTGGGTAAATTCTCCTCCGACATAGAGCAAACTATCTTGGAGCGATAGACTGAGGACTTTGCCGTTTGCGGCTGCGCCGAACGATAAGAACTTGCCATCCGAACGGCCGACTTTCGCAATGTTACCGACCGCATCACCCCCTACATTGGAAAAGACGCCTCCGATATAAACGACGGTATCGTTCGGCGAAAAGCCGACGGTATAAACCTCTGTCGCAATCCCAGACCCGCCCGGATTCGGATCCCAGTCTGTAAAACTGGCATTCGTCAAATCCACGGCATAAGCGTGGTTGCGGACTTTAGCTTGCATGGTCTGGAAATCACCGCCGCTGATGAGGCCGTTGCTATTGGCATTGAGTACTCTGACGGTATTATTGGCCGAAGGACTCCAAGGCAAAAGACTAGCGTTGCTGAGAGCGATAGCTGCTAGTTTTTCGCGCGGACTACCGTTGACTTGATCAAAGTTTCCCGCCAAAAAGAGCGTATCCTGCAGCGGAAGTATATCGTAGACGATGCCATTCGTGGTCGGATTCCAAGGATCGGGCACTCCTGTCAAGCTATCGACCAGCGCCAGACGAGTGCGACTTTGTCCGTTGAGATTGGTAAAATTGCCTCCTAGCGCTAACTGACCGCCTATCAACTCTATATCCTCAACGCTCCCATTGGGATCAGGATTCCAAGCACTTAGACTCAGATCTGATAGGTTCAACGAAAACGCGCGGCTACGATCTTGTCCATCATATATGACGAAATTTCCTCCAATTAATAGATTCCCACCACTGATAATGAGTTCTTTAACTTGATTGTTAGGTTTTGGATTCCAACTATTTAGGTTAGCGGTATTGATATCTAACTTCGCTAAACGCTCAATCGTTTGACCACCAATTTGGGTGAAATTACCTCCAGCGATGATAGTATCATTTTGGATGGCGAGTGCATTGACAAGACCATTTAAATCAGGATCCCAAGTCTCAACATTGCCCGTGCTGAGCTCGACCGAAGCGAGGCGACGTCTACTCTGTCCGCCTACTTGAGTGAAAGTCCCACCTAGGAATAAGCGATTGCCTGTAATGGCAATGTCATTGACCGCATTATTGACATTGGGGTGCCAAGTGCTGGCTAGGCCTGTATTGAGATCAATTTGGGCTAGGCGATTGCGGGCTTGCCCGCCGATATTAGTGAAAGTACCATGCACATATAGCGAGCCTCCCTGGAGTAATAACCCATAGACTCTATTATTGGCGTCAGGATGCCAAGCGTTGAGTAGCCCCGTGCTATTGCTAAAAGAGGCCAGACGATTGCGAGTCTGCCCATCAATCTGAGTAAACTCTCCCCCGACTAGGAGATCGTCCCCGTTGATAAGCAGATCATTGACTCGGCCATTGAGCTGAGGATTCCAGGGCAGCAGCAAATTATTGTTAAGATCAAGCGCAGCAATACGAGAACGACTTTGACCATCGACATTGGTGAAGTTTCCCCCGACAAAGAGCGTATCATTGCTCAAGGCCAAGGCCAAAACGGTATTGTTGAAGGTATAGCCAAAGTTTGGATCTAGGCTAAGGTTGGGAAGGATGTGAGCTAGTTTTCGCTGGTTTTGTCCATTGACATCATTGAAGGCACCACCCACATACCAGCCACCATTACCATCCTCAATGATGACTTCAACATTGCCTGCAAAATTGAGGAAGTCTAGATTGGGGCGTTCGGCGGAGCCGGAAAACATTGCCAATCGCCCGGTGAAATCACCAACCTCATTGTTAAAAGTACCGCCCACAAATATTTGACCAGGACTTTGGACCAGACTCCTGATGGAACCGCTAGCCGGACAGGGCACAGGCGTACTCAAACCACTGCCTCGACTAAGCCGCGCCAAACTTTGTTGCTGATCATTGCCTACGGAGGTAAAATCGCCTCCGATCCAGAGGTAATTCCCTTCAATCAACAATTGATTGACATCATCATTGGCAGCTGGCGCCCAAGCCGTTAGGGTATTGGTGTTAACGGCAATCGCCGCTAGGTGATCACGAATTTGCCCATCGATCTCCGTAAACTGTCCAGCGACAAAAAGGCTATCGTTTTGCAAAGCGAGATCCTCCACTGTGCCATTGACGGTAAACTGAAAATTGGGGTCCACACTATTATTGGCGAGAATATGTACCAGCTTCGATCTCGCCGAATCACTGACAAAATTAAAAGCTCCGCCCATGTACCAGCCGCCATTCCCATCGGGGATAATGGCCCTAACGCTGGCGTCTGGAATCGGAAACTCAAAATCCGCATCGACTTGATTATTGGGAAAATAGGCAGTACGGCCCGTAGCAATCCCAGCGGTGCCAGCCATATCCCCTACGACATACAAACGATTGTCCCAAAGCGCAATATCATTTACATACCCTGAGGTAGGAGAGGGGATCAAAAGGTTTTTTTCAGCAGCAAGATCGATGAGTGCAAGTGAGGCTTGTTGCCGCCGGGCGATACGATCAAAGCGACCAGAAACAATCAAATTGCCATTATATATCTCCAGATCGGTAACGCGCCCATCTAATTCAAGGTTCCAATTGAGTTGGCTTTGCGTAGGAATATCAAAAGCTGCTAGATAGGGCTGGTTTTGCCCATCGACCTGCACGAAATTGCCTCCCACAAAAAGCGTATCTCCTTTGATTGCAAGCGCCTGCACCAAAGTATTGAAAACTGGTAAAAAGCTGGTGTCAGCAATGCCATTGCTCTCCACATGTAGCAAGGCTTGGGGAGCGATCTGGCCATCTACGATAAACCAACCTCCTACATAATAGCCCCCATTACCATCAGGAATTATTTCTCGAATATCTCCTTGTAAGTAAGGGAAGTTAAAATTGGGAGGGAGTTGAGCGTTCGGCAAAGCCGCGACTCCACCCGTACGATAACCGACCTGGTCAAAAAATCCGCCGACATACATGGTATCACCCTTGCGCTGCAGGGCATAGACAGTGCCATCAGGCGTATAGTTTTGCGGTAGTAAGACTTGATTTTGGGCTGTACAGAGGTAAGTGAGTCCGAGCAGCCAGAGGAGTAGGGACCAGTGTTTCATAATAGTAGGATTTATTCCTATGTATCATGAAAGTGCCTAAAGGTAACTCGGAGGGGGTTACCGCTGTGCGGAACGAACGTAGCGGCCCAAAATTTTGTGCCGCAACGGATCGTATCGATCGATATATTGGGTATAAGCGTTCCGCGTCCCGAAAGCTTTCGGGAGTAAGCCCCCATCTCAATCATAATATTTGACCCAAACAGTATCGCTTTTTTGAAAGGCCCCGAAAACTCCTAAACCGCCCTTGACATTGCTTTTGATAAAAGTAGGCTCGATAAATGGGTCACCATAGCCTAGGGATTGGGCTTCGACGGATTCCTGGAAGGCTTGCATCTCATTGCTTTGAGTCTCTAAAAACACCCATAATGGATAATAACGCTCGACACTACCATCGGGTAAGGTGTCATAGCTGGGGATAATATTGAAGTAAGGGCTGAAATTCATTGTCATCTTTTGCCCATCCACACCCACATCGGAAACGGTAAAACGCACATTGCTTTCTTCGATGTTAATCGTATCGTTGAAGCCTAAAAATTGCCCTTCACTATCGAAGGTAGCCACTCGCCGCCGGCCATTATAACCAAAGTGGAGCCGATAGCCTTCGGCCGTACCGGCTGGATCTTGAAACTCAACTTCTAAGACTCTTTGCTCCCAACTGCCACCACTGTCCTCATAGCGAATGGTTTTGGGATAGATAGTATCGATTTCCACCCGTTTGGGAACCTCGGTGGTAGCGCTTATTTCCTGTCCTTGATATTGCAGTCTAAGTTCATAAGTACCTGAGTCTGGCAGCGCTTTGTTACCCACATACTGGACAGTAAAACTGGTATCGATAGCACGGATGGCAATATTGTAAAAGGTGCTGATGCCTTCTTTTTCGTCTAGCGTTTGTTGCTCTCCATTTGCCAAAATGCTAGGATTCAAACCTTTAGGATAATTGACTTCTATGATTTGCTCAAACCAACCTTCATTGGGACGAGTCTCTGTCAAGATGATCTGCGGTAGTTCATTCGGTCCTACAAAGCCATAGACAAAAAGCTCCGTTTTGTAATTGGGATCGTTGGGATCGATGATTTGTTCGCAGCTTGCGAAGCTGAGCAAAATCAACAGGATATGGATAGGAGTGATGGATTTCATAGGGGCCTGACTAAAACGAAAACACATAGCTCACTGAGGGGATTACAGGTAAGAGAGACATTTGGCGAGCCACGACTTTGCGAGCGTTGGCGCGCTCATCGTATTCATCGGTGATATAGACAAAGAAGGGGTTGCGCCGATTGTAAGCATTATAGATGTCAATATGCCAAGCGGCGGTATAGCGTTTCTTTTTCTTTTCGTATCGGAGGCCGAGATCCATGCGATGCATGGGCTGAAGTCGATAGCCATTTTTGGCAGTGAAGTTTTGGAAGGTTCGGATGTTGGTAGTGCCAAAATTGGGGACATAAACCTGCCCGGTGGGTAGGGTCAACCAATGCCCACTGCCTGCGACAAAGGTGCCGGAAAAGGTCCAGTGTTTATTAAATTTGTAAACTGCAACGATGGAAAGATCATGCCTGCGATCGTATTTGGCGGGATATTTTTCTCCGAAGTTGAGATCATCAAACTGCCGCCAAGTCCAGGAAAGAGTATAGCTCAGCCAGCCCGTCAATCGGCCCGCGCGCTTGCGGAGATATAATTCAGCCCCATAGGACCAGCCGCGCCCAAAGACCAATTCGCTTTCGATCTCATCTCGAAAAAAGAAGTTTGCGCCTTCTTTGAAGTCGATCTGATTTTGCATGCGCTTATAGTAGAGCTCCAAGCTTCCCTCATAGCGGTCTTCGCGAAAGTTGTGAAAATAACCTACTGCAATTTGGTCTGCGATCTGGGGTTTAACGAGCTGACTACTAGGCGTCCAAATGTCGAAAGGCAAAGAGATGGTCGAACTACTGGCCAGATGCACAAATTGATTCATGCGCGTATAGCCTCCTTTGAGCGATTGATTGCGGCCGAGACCTAAACGGAAAGTGGCTCGTGGTTCTACTGCTTGGTAGCGTACACTATCATCCCAGAAGACCGGTGCCCGGACGCCTAAATTGATACTGAGGTTTTCGGTAATCGTAATCTCATCATTGAAATAGGCGGCTCCCTCAAAAACGCGACGCTCGACCTGATTGCTGCTCAAAGTAGAATCCTCGCGTGCTAGGTAGGAACGAGAGGCTGAAGGCGTAAAGGTGTGATCCAAGTAGTGGACGCCAAATTGGATGCGATGCCTTGGGCTAGGGTAGTAGTCAAAATCTAATTTGCCGTTGAGATCCGTAATGCCGGAGAATAAGGTCAGACCGTTCCGAGAATCGGCCTGATCAATTTGATACTTATAGTCACTGTAGACAAAGGTCGCATTGGAAAAGAGCTTGGGTCCGAATAGATGATTCCAACGAGCCGTTACGGTCGTATTGCCCCAATCTACGCCCATACGACTGGTATCACCCGGCAATTCGTATTCTTGGTAGAGCACATCTTTGCCGTAGTAAGCACTGACATAGATGCGATCTTTATCCGAGATCTTATAATTGACCTTGGTATTAAAATCGTGGAAAAAGTAGCCCACCTTTGTTCCTTGTCTTTGGAAGGGTCTTACCAACAAATCCCAATAAAAACGACGTCCAGAGACGATAAAGGAGGCTTTGTCTTTGACAATCGGGCCTTCAAACAGTAAGCGTGAGGATACTAAGCCTATCCCGCCTTCTCCGTGAAAGTTTTGCAGATCGCCTTCCTTCATGTCTATCTCCAAGATCGAAGAAAGTCGCCCGCCAAAGCGAGCCGGATAACTCCCTTTGTGCAAAGTTACATTGCGGATCGCGTCCGTATTGAAGACACTCACATAGCCCGCCAAATGAAAAGGATTGTAAACGATGGCCTCGTCCATCAAGACGAGATTTTGATCAGGGCGGCCACCTCGCACAAAGAATCCAGCCGAGGCTTCCCCTCCAGCTTGCACGCCGGGCAAGAGCTGAATACCCTTGAGTATGTCTTTCTCTCCAGCAATAAAAGGGAGCATTTCAACTTCCTCAATATTGACGTCGATTCGGCCCATGGTGGCCCGCTCAACATTTTCGCGAGCGCGTTGATCGGAGATGATCACTTCATCCAGACTAATCTCCCGGTTTTGTAGATTGAAGTTGAGGCTACTGTCTGCCTCCAGACGGATCATCTGCCGGATCTGGTTATAAGTTGGAAAGGCAACTTGCAGTAGAACACTATCTTCGGGAATGCGCAAGGAATAAAATCCATAGCGATTGGTATAGGTGCCCGTTTTGAGGGCAGGGATGGCAATCACCGCTCCGGTAATCGCTTCACCGCTGTTTGCGTCGCGAACGTATCCACTCAAAGTATGTTGAGCATAGGTAGTGCCAGCAAACAGCAGACAACAAATTAACGTTATGTGTTTCAAGGTATCAGTGCTAGTGAGTGCGAAAGGTAGCAGAAAGCCCAAATCGCAGCTAGGTAAAAATATCCCCCTGAGGTGCTTTTTTTACCTACCTTTTGTTTCGCCTTGAACGTACCTTTGTAAGATTAGACCTCATGATATGCGAATATTGATCTTCATTTTTTTGTTGGCTACGACATTATGGCTACCAGCCCAAAGCCTACCAGGGGCCTGGAAACCCTATTTGAGCCATGGCAATGCCACGGCTTCGGTAGTCAGAGGCAATACCTTATATGCTATTACCCAAGGAGGGATGTTTAGCTATGATACCGAAACCCAAGAGACGAGAATTTTTTCTACCGTCGATGGTTTGAGCGGTATTAGCCCTACGGTCATCACTTATGATCCAGTCTCCGATCTAGTATTTATCGGTTACAATACCGGGATGATCGATTACTTCACGGATCCGGATGACATCCGTCAGCTCAATGATATCGAGCGCAATACTACCTTTATCGCCAAGCGCATCAATCAATTGATCACTGATGGAGACAATCTATATGTAGGTACAGACTTTGGCGTGGTGGTATACGATATTCCGCAAAGATTGCCTTTGACTGATGTTTCGCAGATCGCAGACAATCCGACTCGCCAACCGATCGTGAGTATGGATGTATTTGACAATCGTTTATTCGTAGTGGTCGAAGGAGCAGGGCTTTTTAGCGCGAGTCTAGAGGCGACCAACCTTAAAGATCCCAGCGTTTGGCGGGCAGAAGGCGGGCTCAATGGCTTAGACTTAGAAGCAGATGTCATAGAAGTTGCTGCTAATAGCACGCAAATATTCATCTTGCTCGAAGGGCAAGTTTGGCAAAAAGACATTACGGGCAATTGGGCTTTAGTGCCTGATTTTGCGGATAATTATATCCACATCTTCGTTACAGATGAAGCCTTGGCTGCCATGGAAATCGTGTCGACTCGCGTCCAATATTTTGGCAGTTTTCGCTATACCCCTTTTATTCCGGGCAATGTTCGACATTTGGCCTTCTCCGAAGAACGAGGCCGCATGTACTTCAGTACTGCCATTCAAGGGATCGTAGAGTTTGACAATTTTGAAACTCAACTGATCGATCCGGGAGGCCCCAAGCTCAACGAAGCGATTCGTCTTGCCGCCGGCAATGGAGAACTATATGTTGCACCTCGCGGCTACAATCAAGCTTTTACCCCAGATCCGGCCGCTGCTGGGGTATTTTACTACAATCGTGAAACCGGCTGGCGTAATCTTGATAGTACTTCTCAAAGCTTACCACGAGAAGTAAGTACCGGTTTTGCCCGAGCCTTTTATGACGATGCAACAGGCAATGCCTATTTAGGTTCTTTTGGTCGTGGCATCGTGCGGATCGAGCAAGGCGAGTGGCAGGAATATTTTGATTGTACCAACTCTGGTATTTCGATCATTACTGATCCTTGTAGTCAGACGCGTCTCGACAATTCACGTGTCAGTGGTATGGACAAAGATGTATTTGGCAATCTCTGGGTATCACTCGATTTTGCTCGCAATCCTTTGGTGGTACAAACTACTGATGGCGAATGGTACCAAATGCCCAACCAGAGATTTCCCAACAACCATCACATCATCGACATGGCCGTAGACGAATACGGCAATAAATGGATGCTCAATGCTGAGCAGGGTTTGATAGTCTACAATGATGGCAATACGCCCACCGATTTTGACGACGACCAACTCGTACAACTAAAAGCGGGACTCAATCAAGGGGGCCTCCCTTCCAATGAAGTAACTTCTATCGCAGTTGATCGCGACGGTTTTATTTGGGTCGGCACCGGTCAAGGCGTTACGGTTTATTTTGATCCCTTCACCATTGGTCAAGGTCAGGTCGTAGATGCTAGTCCGCCAATTTTTGATGGTCGCGCCCTCCTCAAAGACGCCATTATCAACGGCATAGATGTGGACGGTGGTAACCGAAAATGGATTGCCACCAATGAAGGCGTATTCCTCGTTTCGGAAGACGGTGATGATGTGATCTACCAGTTTACTACCGAAAACAGCCCCCTTCTCGACAACGAGGTCAACGATATTGCCATCGACCAAAGCACAGGTGAAGTCTTTATGGCGACCGCTCGTGGCATCATCAGTTTCCAGGGCGATGCCACCGCAGGAGCAGATGTGTGCGATGAAATATTGGTTTTCCCCAATCCGGTTCTACCAGATTTTGATGGTAGTGTTACTATCCGTGGTTCTGGCGCTGAGTCTATCGTCAAGATTACCACCGTTTCAGGTTTGCTCGTCCGCGAAATTGAAGCTCAAGGTGGTACCGCCGTTTGGGATCGCCGCGACATTTATGGCAACGAAGTACGGTCGGGTGTTTATTTGGCTTTGATCGCTACGCGCAACGGTGATAATGCCTGTATCGGTAAATTTACGGTGATTGGTAGGTAGGGCTACCGCTGCGCGGAACGCTTATTCGAATAATTAAAGATATTGATCGATTTGATCCGTAGCGCCCCAAAATTTTGTGGCGCTACGTTTTTTTCCGCTTCGCGGAACGCGAGCCTCCTCAATTTTCCTTTCGAGCGAGCGCAGCGACGAGAAATCCTCTGTCGCTCATTTGTAATTACATCTGGAAGCCAAAGATATTTCTCCTCGGTCCATGGCTCGGACCTCGTTCGAAATGAAATTTGGGGTTGATCGTTCTGCGCAGCAGTCATCCCTCTACTCGCTCCTGCCAATCTTGATAGGGCAACAAATCCGCGAGCTTCAGCACTCGGTCTGCGCCAAGTATCACCTCGGTCTCGATGTTTTGCTTATTGGTTTGAAACATAAACTCGCGGCAACGGCCGCAGGGCGCCATTACATACACATTGCCTTGCTCGTCTTTTTTGACGGCTACGATTTTGGCGATGCGGTATTCCCCTTGAGTGATCATCTGACTGATGGCAGTATGCTCGGCGCAAAAACCCATTCCGCTAATCGTATCAATACAAACTCCTTGAAAAATAGTGCCTTGCTCAGTAATGAGAATAGAGGCTACGCTCCCCATTTCGGCATTGTCGATACTTTGGGGATTGACCAGCTTACTGGCCTCTTGGATCATTTCTGCGGTGGTCATTCTGGAGTTTTTAATCGCTTCTTCTTCCGAATACGGCTCAATTGGGTAGGAGTTATGCCGATCATGGAAGCGATAAAACGGAGAGGGGTTTTCTTGAGTAAGGCAGGATTGTTTTGGATGATAAACTCATAGCGCTCTCTGGCGGTACCGGCGAGAAAATGCATATACATTTTTCCCATGTAGACGGTGTTTTGGGCCATATACTCTCGTACAATCCGGTTAAAAGTAAGGTTGGTTTCTAGTAGGGCTATGCTGTCTTTAGTCTCGGCAACCAATAGGGTAGTGGGCTCTAGGATTTCGATGGACAGGGGTGTTATGGCCTGGGTCCGGACGCTGACTATATCGGTGATAAAATCATTTTGGCGGGCGATACGAGCGGTGATCTCGTTACCATTCTTTTTGAGCATGTAGTTTCTTGCACTCCCTTTTAGTATAAAGGCTATTTGTTTACAGATTTGATCGTGCTGCTTGAAGTGCTCGCCTTTGGCGAACTCCTTTAGGTGAAAAATCTGTAGAATTTCTTTGATCTCTTCCTCTTTAGGATTTTTGAGACTCGTACGAATAAAGTCTGCTAGTGGCTCTTTCATGGGGAAGTGATTGCTATCCTCAGGATGATTGTATCCTTAATTGATTGGGACTTAGACTATCAAGTTAGTGAAAATGTTCCGCAGAGCGGAAAAGATTGAAAGATCCCCTTCGGCTATCGCTCAGGATGACAAGGGGTTTAGAGATTGGCCACATTTACCATTGTCACATTGAGCATGCCGAAATGACTATAGAAATAAGCGTTCCGCGAAGCGGTAAAACAATAAAAAGCCAACCTACCTTGAGGTATGTTTTTCTTATATAAACAGAAAGGCGACTCACTTTCATGAATCGCCTTTTCAATTTGATTTATATTTCTAGCGCACTCGCTTGCGACGATTGCGAATAAAGTCTTCGAAGATGTATTCTCCTAAACCTTTGAGGCTGGTATAGAAAGCGCGACCATTGTTGACTTTGGTAAACTCCTGTACAAACTCGACCAACCAACTATCGCGGGCGATCATGAAAGTCGTAATTGGGATTTTCAAGCGGCGACATTGGGCAGAGAGATTAAGAGTTTTATTGAGAATCTTGCGGTCAAGCCCAAAGCTATTTTTGTAATAACGGGCTCCTT
>CAZHOC010000026.1:0-15944 GCA_964534295.1 uncultured Bacteroidia bacterium
TACGTTTGTTGGCCGTGTAGTGGTTGACCATGGAGTCCATACAACCGCTGGTAACCCCAAAGAAAAGGCGTGGCTTACCTAACTTTTTAAAATCACGCAGATCATCTTGCCAATTGGGTTGAGGAATCAAACCAATTTTGAAGCCAGCATGCTCTAATATCCGTCCAATAACCGCTGGACCAAAAGCTGGATGATCGACATAAGCATCTCCTGAAATCAGGATTACATCAAGTTCCTCCCAGCCTCTTTTCTCCACCTCTTTTTTAGTGATGGGAAGCCAATCTGTTACGGGGCGTAATTTTTGCATCATACAAAACTACAAATTTGGTCGATCAAATGTTTAATTTGGTCGGTAATAGCAGATATCGTACAACCAATTTGGGGTCTGCAGCGTCCTAGATACAAAAGCAGCCCACACTCCATATGCGTCAGACACTTTTACTATTGCTATTTCTTATTCCGATCGTGGCATTTTCTCAAGAATTGCGCGGAAGAGTTACCGATCAAGCGGGTGAAGCGATTCCCCAGGTTCGGGTCATAGTTGAGGGTACCCAAAAAGGAGCCTTAACTAATAGCAATGGAGAATATGTAATTGAGCTGAGCAAAGGAGAGTATGTGGTCCATTTTCGCCACCTCAATTTTGGGGAGCAGAGCTTTACGGTAAACATTCCACAGGATAAGAGACTGAGCGTTCAGCTGAAAGCGCAAGACATACAAGTAGAAGCAGTTGAAATCTCAGTGGGCAAAAAAGATCCTGCTTATGCGATCATGCAACAATTGATCGATAACAAAAGGAGTTTTGTCAAGCAGTATGATACCTATGTAAGGGAGACCTACACCCAAGCCCGCTTGAAGACGCAAAATATGCGTAAGCCTAAGCAGCTCAATGAGCGGCAGTTAGCAAGAAAAGCCCGAAAAGACAGTATTGCAGCACTCAAAGCTGAGGCAAAAATAGATAGCTTGGTAAGCGATACGATGGTGGTGGGGGATAGTCTCCTCGGAGAACGTATAGCCCTAGATTCATTATCGCAAGATTCAAGCTTCGCTAAAGCCGATACAGCTGTCTGGGATACCATGCCCAAGACGACCTTATTTGTCGAGTCAAAAGCGACTGTTTATTACGCTTTCCCTGATAAATATAAGACTGTTGTCCACGGCTACCGTGATTATCAGCAGGGTATTTCCGGACCAGAAGGTGTGCAGGTAAGTGTCAGCTTTGAAGGAGAAGGCTCGCCGGTCGCTGACTACCGCACAGAGCTAGACAATCCCTATTTATTCAACCTAGATGTCTCTGACGGTGAGTTTAACTTCTACCGAAATCTGATAGAAGTACCTCGGCTCTCTGATCGACCTATGATTTCGCCACTCCACAGCACCAACTGGCGCCTCATCTATAAGTATAAGCTGATGGAGACCTACTATGAAAATAATCGGGTTCACTATCGCATCAAGTTTTGGCCGCGCAATGAAGTAGGACCTTATTTCCAAGGAGAAATGATCGTCGTCGATGGTCTTTGGGCGATCAAGCGCTTAGAGGTTGAAGCCCTGCCAGCCATGCTCAACTATTTCAAAAAGTTTGAGATGGTTTTACAGTATAGCCCTAGTGATGGTGGCCGTTGGCTCTTAGACGAAGAAATATATAATTACAAGATCAAAGACGGTAAGACTAACTATTATGGAGAAACCACCACCATCCATAGTGAATATGTCTTGGATCAGGAGTTCAAGCGAAACTTCTTCCGCAATGAGGTCCGTCGTACTGAAAAGGATGCCTTTGAGAAAGATTCTACCTATTGGGCAGATTTTAGGCCTGTAGATCTTGGCTTAGACAATGAGGTAAACGAACTCATTCGTACCCAGGATAGTATCGTGGCCTATCATTCTACCCCAGAGTACCTGGCCAAAGCAGACTCAGCCTACAATCACTTGAGCTGGCAGGACTTCTTACTCAATGGCATTACCTATCGAGATCGCTTGCGGAGCATGCACTATTACATGAACCCGATCTTAGAGCAGATCCAACCCGTAGGAGTGGGAGGTTATCGACACAATTTAGGTGGCTCAATAAGAAAGCATTGGCAACGGCAAAAAGTCCTGAGTGTAGGAGGCAATATCAGCCTGGGTATCGTCAATCGAGATATCAGGGGCAATACTCGCATCACCTTCTTGTACAATCCAAGAAAGATTGCCAGAGCCTATGTAAGAGTCGGCAATGACTATGACATCATCACCGGTAACCAAACCATCTCCAATATCTTTTGTCCTGGGAACTTTATCCAACGACGCTATATCGGACTAGGTAATCGATTCGAGTTAGTCAATGGCCTCTATTTGAGCACCTCGGTAGACTTTACGGATCGTGCCAATCTCGACGATATCGAACTACAGGACTATTGGACGGAGATTTGTACCAACCAAGACTTAAGGCCCACTTTTGACCCTTACAACGAATTTAGGTTTCGAATTGGCTTTGAGTATACTCCCTTCCAAAAGTATCAAATGGAACCTTATCGCAAGGTCGTCCTGGGGAGTGATTGGCCCACCATCAGTGGGGAATACCGCAAAGCTATTCCGGGTATATTCAATAGCGCGATTAATTATGACTATATCGAACTCGGTATTCGGCATGAAATCATGCTTGGCTCATTGGGTGCGTCTCGTTGGAAGGTAACCGCTGGCAGTTTTGTCAATGCAGACAGTATTCAGGTTACGGATTTGCGCTATTTCCGTGGCTCGGACATTATTTTTGCCAACCCATTGGAGAATCTACAAATGTTGGGAAGGACTCAAAGTACCAGCAAGGGCTTTTTGCAAGTTAGTTATCTCCACGATTTTGGCGGGGCCTTGATCAGTAAGATCCCTTTGCTCAAATACCTGCCGATGCAAACGACCGTTGGGGCAAGCATGCTATACCTACAAGAAAACAGCTTTTGGCACAACGAAATTTATGCCGGCTTGCAGGTACCTTTCCGTATCAAGCAACAGCGATTTAAGGTGGGCGGTTTCTATGCGGGATCTTATACCAATGACGAGGATCGCTTCAATGGCCGTTGGAAGATTGGGATTACCTTCTTCAATCCTGTTAAAAATCAGTGGCAGTATTAGTAGCCTTTCATTTTTTATTACCACTGCGTGGAACGCTCAGCCCGAGTTAAGCGTTCTGCGAAGCAGTAATACCCAAAAAAGATAATCAAAAGCCTCTTCTCCTTTAGCTTCTTATCACAACTTAGCTAGCTTTGCCTCATCAGCAAGGCAGACTTATGAGTTGGATATATTTTGTCGATCTATTTGGTACCAGCATTTTTGCTATTTCCGGGGTACTAACCGCTATTGAGAAGAAATTTGATCTAGTCGGAAGTCTCATCATTGGCTTTGTAACGGCCATTGGCGGTGGCACTTTGCGAGACATATTGATAGGGAGATTTCCGGTCGGCTGGCTAAATGATCGTAACTATCTCTTGGTCATTCTTATCGGTTATGTGGTGGCCTACGCTTTCAAGGGAACGGTCATCAAGCTCAAAAAGAGCATGTTCCTTTTCGATACCATCGGCATTGGCCTCTTCACCATATTAGGCATACAAGTTGCCTTAGAACGTCAACTCAATATTGAGCATTGCTTGATGATGGGAGTAGTATCGGCTTGTTTTGGAGGGGTAATCAGGGATGTCTTGACAAATGAAATTCCGCTAATCTTTAGAAAGGAGATTTATGCTTCGGCTTGCTTGATTGGAGGGATTGTATATCTAGTTTTAGGACAACTTAGCAGGATTGAAAACCTGAATATAATCGGCTCCATTGGTATAGTCATCTTGATCAGATATCTAGCGATCCGTTATCACTGGTCGCTAAATTTTAATCGAAACAATTAAGGGTTATTTGCCCGTTTAGACTGGATTTTCCTTTTTCAGAGGAAGGTACTCAGCAAGAGTTTGATTAAGATCAGCAGGCTTGAAAGGCTTAGTAAGATAGCCATTCATCTTTTGCTCAAAGACTTTCTCTCTCACCTCTGCGGTAGCATCAGCTGTTAAGGCAATAATGGGGATTTGATTTCCGGTATTTCGAATAATACTTGTAGCCTCTAAGCCGCCCATTACGGGCATATTGAGATCCATAAGGATCAAATCATATTCCGACTCAGCAAGCATTTGGGTAGCGAGTAGACCGTTCTCAGCATGAGTAACCGCCACCTGCCACTTCTCTAAAAACCTGCGGGCCACCTTCACATTGACAAGATTATCCTCTACAAGCAAAACTTTAAGCCCTTGCAAGGAAGTTAAGTTGTGAATGAGGGTCTTGGGGAGATTTGAAGCTTTTTTCTTCTCCTGAGAAAAGGGATAATCTATTTCAAACCAGAAGGTGGTACCGGTAGGACCTAATTGGGGATCATCATTGCTTTCAAGCCCCATCTTACCTCCTTGCATCTCGACGAGTTTTTTGGAGATAGAAAGGCCAAGGCCTGTGCCGCCAAAATTGCGACTCGTGTTGTCTTCGGCTTGGATGAATCTCTCAAAAATGGAAGCTCTGCGCTCATTCGCTATGCCTACTCCCGTATCTTTGACAGCAAACCTTAAGGAACAGGCTTCTGCGGTTTGGGAGAGTAATTTGCAGCTAAGCGTGATAGCTCCCTCACGAGTAAACTTTAAGGCATTGCCAATCAGATTGGTCAAGATTTGTTTTAGCCGCGTATCATCCCCTATGAGGTCTTTTAAGTCTTCCTCAGGCTTCACTACATGAAAGGCTAGTAGTTTTTCCTCGGCAAGGAAACGAAAGGGGTTTGCGATATCCTCTACTAAACCAGACAATGAGAAACTAGTCTTGTTTAAAATCAATTTACCCTCTTCGATTTTTGAAAAATCGAGGATATCATTGATTAACGCCAATAGGTGCTCTGCGGAGCTTAATAAAGTGCGAAGTGAGTCCTTATGTTTAGGCTCCTTTACCTCATCATTGAGCAAATGGGAAAGACCAATCACTGCATTTAGAGGGGTCCGTATCTCATGACTCATCGATGAGAGAAAGTTTGATTTGGCTTCGGTGGCCTGTTCTGCTTTCACCTTTGCCTTTTCGAGAGCCTCTACTACTCTCGCCCTTACAATTTTGTTTGCCGCAATATTGGCGATTATCGTCAGAATGGAGAGATGTTCTTCAGTGAAGAAATTACGCTTTGGGTGCTCAGAATCAATCACTCCGAGGACTCCTTCAGGCCCTATAATAGGGACCGCGAGCTCGGAGAGCCGGGCTTCATCGTCGAGGATGTAGCGATCATCTAATGAGGTATCAAGTACTAATTCTGCTACGCCTTTCAGCGCCACACTGCCAACGATCCCTTTGCCTAAGGGAATTTCGATCGGTTCGTAGATAGCAAATTCCCCATCCTCCTTATTACCATAGGCTGCTCTTTGGACTAGAACTTGGCGTTCCCGGTCTAGGGTATAGATTACTGCATCCACAAAATCTAGCTCGCGGATACAATTTTTGGCAATGTCCCACAAGACATCCTCTTCGGTATTGAGCTTGAATAGAGAGTTGGAAAAATAGTTGATGGTGCGTTGAATAGCAGCTCGACTGGCAGCTTCTTTTTCAGCCGCTTTACGATCGGTGATTTCAAGCCCGTAAACGATCAGGTTTTTAAGGCGCTTGTCCTCATAGACGGGGGTAACTCGTCTAATATAATCTCGAACTTTATCCTTGTCCTCAATAGATTCTTCCCATTCAAACTCTTTTCCGTATTCTATCGCAATACGGATGGCCTCTTCCCGCATTTGCGAAACCAAAGATTCTCGCCCAACGGCTTCTCCATACTCTAGCAGGGTTTTACCGATAGCGAGTTCCTTGTTTATGTGCGATGGGATTGAGAAGTCGTTCACAAAAACGATTTTCCCTTTGTGATCTAACACTACGACATCGGCTTGAATTTCATTTAAAAGGCTAAACCGAAGCGGTTCAGCTGAAATCTGAGAATCAGATTTAGAAATAAATTTAGCGGCAAATGCTAATGAGCCGATGAGGGATGTGAAAATGCTTGGCAAACTAATTCCCCATTGGAGGAAGATAATGAGTAAAAAGCAGCCCCAGAGCAGCCCCCAAAGCAATTTGCTTGGAAAGGTGCTTCTCGAGAGGAGATCCTTAAAAATTGGCTGCATTATTAAGTGTGGGCGTATAGTTCTGTTTCAAAGTCGGAATAATCAATTCCAATGCCAACACAGAATTGAATAATAACTAACGATTCCACTTTCGCACCTCCCCTACTTCATAACCTTCAATGGTCCATTTACCAAAACGCCATCTTACCAAACGAAGGGTGGGAAATCCTACTTTGGCGGTCATCTTTCTGACCTGGCGATTTTTCCCTTCTCTTAGGGTGATGGATAGCCAAGTCGTGGGGATGGATTTGCGAAAACGAATAGGAGGATCTCTATCGGGCAATGCTGGTTCTGAAGGTAAAATGCTCGCTTTAGCAGGCAAGGTATGATGTATTTTTTTCTTTACCCTTATGGTAACGCCTTGTCTTAGTGGCTCAAGGTCAGACTCTGTGGGTTGCCCCTCAACCTGTACCCAATACTCTTTTTCCACTCCCCGTCCTAATAGCTCCTGATTAAGTTTCTTATCATCTGTGAGCAATAAGAGCCCCTCACTATCCTCGTCCAAGCGGCCAATTGGATAAACCGAAGCAGGGAAATTGTAGACCTTGGCTAAGGTCTTTTTATGAGAATGCTCAGTAGTAAACTGACTTAATACCCCATAGGGCTTGTAAATTTGGAAGTAGTGAGGCATAGCCAAATGTAAGAATCAAAAAACAAAGTGGGTCTATAAAATCCCACTTCATCCTTCTAAAACCATTCATTCCAGCAAGATGACCGTTCGCGAGTAGCGTCAGACAAAGTAGGCTGCTCAATAGAAAGTGCAAAATGAGAAGCAAGGGGTAAGATGAGTTGACTTATCGGCTTTTCATGCATTGACAATATTTATAATATTGGATCATTCATACGAAGTAACTATCAATATGGATAAACATCATCCACATTACAGTTGCTCCTCTTTGAACTTGACCTGCCACACAACAAATCATGCCTTGAGCATGAAATCTTATGCGCGCCTTATCGGAGAGAAGGGAAAACCGGCCCTTCCAGCGGGTGCAATTATCAAGAATCCATTTGAGTTTACCTATCCTCCAGCTGCCCTTGCATTGAGCAGCGAGGAAAAAATATATCGCAGTGTGATGTAATTATACTGCACTAAGAGTACTGGGTATCCCCCACACACAGGCAGCGAGGGACGGACATTGGTTCGTCCCTTTTTCTTTGCTTTTGGGTAAGATTTAGTATCTGTGGCGTAAAATATGAGCCCAAGAGTTGACATTATTTAGTTGCAATGATGTAAGAGACTTCTGGCAATTAGCTATGATCCACCCATTTAATCCACGGATTTAATAATTCAAAAACCAGTACAATCCTCCTAAAAACGGCATTAAAGCAATTAGTCTTAGCAATAAAATACTTTAATGACCAACTATTAGCTAAGTTAGAATTTTACTTAAAATCGTATTTTATGAAAGTTGTACAATACCCAAATTGTGTTCAAGTCAACTACGCTACAAACTAAATTCAAGATGTATAAGCTTCTCAAGTTCCTCAGTTTCGCCATTTTTCTCACTCTAGTCTCTTGTGAGCCGGAAGATTTCATTCAGCTGAAGCCAGTAGAGTTAGGCAATGAAGGTATCACAAAGGTAAATCAACAACATGGTTCCATTATCCAAGACGAATACATAGTATTTTTAAAGGATGATTTGCCTTTTTTCGAGCAGTTAGATCAAACCGATCTTCAAAGGAATCAAAGGACCCAACACTCTCTTCCATCACAAGCAGAAGCTTTGGTAGAAAGACGTTCCAACTCCATTGAGACCTATATTCATGCTACGCTAGCTGAGCATCATTTAAATGGGGCAGAGATCATTTCAGTGTATGATCTGGGCCGAGACAAAGGGGCGCTTGTTCATATGAATGAGCAAGAAGCCGCCGAACTAGCAAAAGATGAGCGTATTTCTATGGTTGAGCCCAATGAGGTGATTGCACTTGGGCTAACCCCCGGAGCAAAAGGACGATTGATTCCTGCTGACGGAGGTCCAGCAAAACAGATGACGCCTTATAACATCAATGCGGTTGGTGGATTTAAAAATCATAGAAATGGTAACACTTGGGCCTTCGTTATTGATTCAGGCATCGATTTAGATCACCCTGATCTAGAAGTTCAAGAAGCATTTAGTAAAAGCTTTGTACCTCATAATCAGAGCCCTAATGACGGTTTTGGACACGGTACGCACGTAGCAGGCATTATTGGGGCAAAGAATGATGGTCGAGGGGTAGTCGGTGTGGCTGCTGGAGCACCATTAGTCGCTTATCGGGTACTGGACGATAATGGTTATGGAACCAAAGATAACTTAGTACAGGCTTTAATGGCATTGCAATATGACTGTATCCCAGGAGATGTGGTAAACATAAGCCTAGCGACAGACGATAGTCCCCTGATCAATTCTCTGATTAGCAAGATTCAGAGTTCTATGGGCATATATTTTATTGTAGCCTCTGGTAATGAAGGTATAGATGCCACAAATATTTCGCCAGCAAATCTATCAGCACCCAACGTATATATTGTGGGAGCCATCGATGAGAAAGGGATAGTAGCAGACTTTTCCAACTTTGGCAAAAGCGTCAACTATTTGGCTCCCGGCGTAGGCATATATTCGACCTATCTAAACGGTCAATACACTTGGATGGATGGCACTTCTATGGCAGCACCACACATTGCGGGAATTTTGCTAGCCAATGAGGGAGACTATGATATAAAAACCGAAATCCTGTTACCTTCTGGTAATTATGCGGAAGTCCTAGAGCAGGATTAAAGCAAGAAATTCTTTAGAGGACCTAAGCGAGACTGATTAGTGAGTTTCGCTTAGGTCCTTTTTCTTTTACTGCTGCGCAGAACGCTCATCCCCAAGCAAGAAGTTGAAGACTATTTCCTTAAGTATCCCTCCAAATGACCCGAAATAAAGGATTCTTTGATCTTTAGGAGACTATAGCATTCTCATTAGGTGTAAGAATCATCCCAAAAAGACAACAAGTGCGGCTGGGTACTCAAAGAATTTTGTTTGTAAAACCGTTCAATCAAAATTTTGCATGGTTCAAACAGGAAAATGCGCCCGAAGGCAATGTCAGCCAGAAATCATAGCAAGTATACAATTACATATTTTCGTATTTTTTAATAAATGTATTATCCCCAATTTTGATTCATAAGCCATAAACGACTTCAATAAACATCTCAATGAATAAAGCTCTACAAATTCTAAGTCTTACCCTCTTCATTTTCTTAGTTTCCTGTGAGGCGGAGTTTCCCATCTCTTTAGAACCCACCTCTGATGAGATAGTAATGCAAGGCGCAAAATCTGCTTTTAATGTAAGTCAGTCACAGGCTGAAATTATCAAAGGGGAATACATTGTAATGTTTAAGAAGGATATTCCCTATTTCGAGCGCCTCGACGAACAGACCATAGACAAAATGGCTGTAGAAAGCAGAAGTTCTCGTTCTGAACTAGCAGAGGTAAAGGAAGAACGTGAAACATCGATCGAGTCTTATCTAGTCAGCACACTTAACGACCATCATATTCCGCCCCAGACCGTTATGGAAGTCTATGACATAGGCAGTAGCAAAGGTGCTTTGCTTAGCATCAGTGATGAGGAAGCGGCTATTCTCGCACAGGACGAAAGAGTAGAAACCATCGAGCCAAACGAACTTATTGCCATGAATCTTACTCCTGGTGCAAAAGGTCGATTGATTCCAGCAGACGATGGTCCAGCTGATCAGCTCACCACTTACAACATCAATGGTATAGGTGGAGCTAAAGACCACCGTAACGCCAATACTTGGGCTTTCATTATTGATTCAGGCATCGACATGGATCACCCTGATTTAAACGTACAGCAGTATTTTTCCAGAAGCTTTGTCCCTTATGAAAATAACCCGAATGACGAATTTGGACACGGAACCCACGTTGCCGGAATCATTGGGGCAGAAGACAATGGAACCGGAGTGGTAGGAGTTGCTTCTGGAGCAACGCTTGTCTCTCTCAAAGTACTGGATCGAAACGGCTACGGCACCAAGGATTACCTAATGAAAGCCCTCAGTTATGTTGGATATTTATGTATCCCCGGCGACGTCGTAAATATCAGCTTAGGAACTGATCCAAGTAACATGATCAATGACATGATCCTCAACCTAAAGAACCGTTACAACATTCACTTTGTAATCGCTGCTGGAAACTTGGCGGTAGATGCAGGACAGTATTCTCCAGCGAACATTAATGATCCGGAAGTTTATGTAGTGGGTGCGGTTAACGGTCAAGATCAATTAACGGACTTCTCAAACTTTGGTAGTACTGTTACTTGTCTTGCCCCGGGTGAAGGCATCTATTCAACCTACAAAGACGGTCAATATGCTTGGATGAACGGCACTTCTATGGCCGCTCCACATATTGCAGGCATCTTGTTAGCAAACGATGGGAAATTTAAGGTAAAAACTACTGTTGTATTACCTTCAGGCAACATGGCGAAGGTATTCAAACAGTATTAAAAAATAAGTCAAAGATGTTTAGACAAAACAAGGTCCTTTTCCAAGGACCTTGTTTTGTTAAAGTCTTAACGGTAGCTTAGTTATTACCGATTTCTGTATTTTATTTCTTGTGGCTTTTTTCAAAATTAGCCATAACTCAATCAAAAAAGATGGCGATACGAATTATCTTCCTGGTAGCCTTAATTTTTGCGGGGATATTTGACCCTAGCAGCAAAATCAAAGCAAATGACCTGGATAGTCTACGCAACGTAATAGCGCATTCTGATCAGCCAAAAGCGAGATTAAGTGCATTGCTTGCCTCTAGTTGGCAGCTCAAAAATAGTGATACCAAAGAAGCTTGGGCGCATGCCACCGAAGCCTTAGGTATTGCTCATGTAATCTCTGATATCGATAATAAAGCCCTTGCATTTAAGCATATGGGAGTTATCCGCTGGTACCAAAGTGATCTGGAGGCCAGTCGGACTTATTTAGATTCTGCTCGTTATTATTTTGGTCTCATCCAAAATGACAAAGGCTTAGCAGATATTTACAACAACCTTGGACTTAATTTTCATATTACCGGGGACTTTGGCAACGCTCTAGCCAATTACGAAAAGGCCCTCCAATATCGGCAAAGCTTGGGGGATACTGCTGGCATGACTATCACCCTAATTAATATGGGGGTGCTGCATCAGGATCTAGGAGATCAACAAAAGGCTCTCAGTCTCTACAATCGAACGGTAGAGCTTTTACAACTTAGTCACGACGAAGCCCGACTAGCAGACACTTACCTAAACATTGGCAATTATTATCTAGCTGAAGATCAATTTGAAATTGCCCTACAATATTTTGGAGATGCAGAAGAGATTTTTGCCAAACTCGACGACCAGCGCGCACTAGCAGATGCCTACATAAACAAAGGAGACGCCCTCAACGAACTAAGTCAATTTGAAGAAGCAGCTGACTACTACCGGAAAAGCCTCAATATCTTCACCAAACTTGAAGACCAACTGGGCCAAGCTTCCTGCATGCGAAGCATTGGATTAGCACTTAGTCAGTTATCCCAATGGGACCAAGCCAAACAATATCTATACAACAGCCATGGTCTTTCTCAAAAAATAGAAGATAGTCCTGGACAAGCTCAATCAATGATCCTTATTGGAGAATTATTACAATCAGAAGCCTATCCAAAAAGAAACTTAAAAGAAGCCATTGCTTGGCTGGAGAGAGGAGAAGCCCTCACAAGCGATTTGTATATGATGGCTGAAGCCCGTAAGGCTCATGGCTTATTGGCAGATATATATGCAGAAAGAAATGAGCACGAAGCTGCCTTTGCCCATCGTTCAGCGGAGCTGAAAATCCTAAACGATAGCTATGACGAAGACCGTGCGACCCAATTGGCGAGAATTGAATCTATGGGGCAAATTGCTCGCAGTGAAATCGCTGTCGAAAAGCTAGAAAAGGAAAATATTCTCGCGGAGCAGCAAAATCAGAAGCAGTCCTTCCAGTTGTACATGACACTGGTCATACTCTCTGGCATTACCATCTTCTTGGGATACTTATTTTACAGTAATCGCCAAAAGCAGGCTCAGAACCTACTGCTCCAAAGACAAAACGGAAAAATTCAGGAGCAAAAGCTTCATATACAAAGCCAAAATATTGAGCTCGAGGCCAATAATGCCAAACTCGAAGAACTCAATCAAGAGAAAAACTATTTGATGGGAGTCGTCGCTCACGATCTCAAAAATCCATTGAGTCAGATAAAAGGTCTAGTAAATATCATCCAACTTGATGCGGATAACTTCAATGATGAGCAAAAGAATTTCTTGGGCCTGATCAACCAATCAGCGGATCGGCTTACTGAGATGATTCATCAAATTCTCGATGTCAGAGCAGCTGAGAATCAAACGCTTAATTTTTCTTTAAAAGCTATTGATTTACAGCCAAAAGTAGCAGAGCTCGTTGAAGCTTATAACCGCCCAGCTAGGCAAAAGGACATATCGCTAAATCTCTCACTTCCTGACACTTACCTCAAGGCAAAGGTAGACGAGCAAGCTCTCCACCAAATATTGGACAACCTAATTTCTAATGCTATCAAGTTTTCTCCTAGAGACAGAAAAGTGGATGTTAGCTTGACCAAAGAAAAGCAGAAGGTTTTGATTCAAGTCGCGGACCAAGGTCCGGGAATGACTGAGGATGATAAGAAAAAGCTTTTTGGAAGATTTCAGAAGCTGAGTGCTAGGCCAACTGGGGGTGAGAGTTCCAATGGAATTGGCCTCTCTATTGTCAAAAAATACGTCGAAGCGATGGATGGAAAGGTATGGTGTGAAAGCGTTCTCGGAGAGGGGACCAGCTTTTTTGTCAGCTTTCCCCTCTTCCCAGAAGCCGTCTCCGCCTAGACCCTTACCAACTTAATCGGATAAGTCTTTTCGGCATTCCACTGACAAACGTAGATATTTTCGTCATTGTCTATACAGACATCATGACAATGCATAAAAATGGACTCCTGCTGTAGCATCAGTTGGAGTTCCCCTTTTTTATACTTGGGCTTTGTACCACCAGGATTGGAAATCACCTTATAATTTTTGTCAAGAATCGTTACGAAACCAGACCTTGGCTGACGATTGAGATACTTGATTCTTGACCAACATACGCCAGCATAAAGATTGTCTCCATGAAAAACAGGACGACAAACAAAGGCTCCCGGTAAGAATAGACTGCTCAAATATTTACCATCGAGCGTGAAACGTTTGAAACTATTGTGAGCTCTCGAGGTACATAGCAAAGTAGGCGCACCGTTACGGTAGTCCACTGCTACACCATGCACGGTAGCAAATTGATCGTCTCCATCTCCAGGACCGCCAAACTTGCGAATAAACTTACCATTTTGATCATATTGCAAGACCCACTGAGAGCCATAACCATCTGACACATAAATATCTCCGTTTGGTCCAATCGCGGTTTCAGTGGGCATAAAACGATCATCTTCTTTATACTCACCGATGCTCTTGGGGTGCCCAATCGTCATCAGCACTTTTCCATCAAGTGTAGTTTTGGTTACTGTACCCAAATTGGGATCACAGATAAACAAAAACTCTTCCCCATTGGCGTTCCAAAGGGTCAAACCGTGCCCGCCAGGGTACTCTGTGCCCCAACTATCAAGCAACTTACCAGAGGTATCATAAATGAGGATATTGTTTTTGGTTTCATCCGTCACCATGATCATGCGACCTTTGCTGTCCATCACCATTTCGTGACAATTGTTGACGGGCGTTTTGCTAGGATCTAGATCTCCCCAGCTGCGCTGAACGCGATATTTATGGCTACCGTGCCCAATGATTTCTTCACTCAACTCGACGGAAGAGTTGATCACATTAAAGGTAAAGCCAGGCGTCAAAAAAGCAGCTCCGGCCAATGCGCCGCTCGTTTTCAAAAAATCTCTGCGAGAAGAGGTAGTAGTGTCTTTAGAATGCATTTTTTTGGATTGATTTTGACAAGAATATACTAATTTTCGTCTATGAATTTAGAAAGCTTCCAACAAAGCTTAGCAGATGAAAAGCCCCCCAAAGGCCTAAATCAAGCATTAATTGCCCTATGGTTTGATGGCAAAGGGGATTGGGACCGTGCCCATGATATCGCTCAAGATGATGAAGGCGGGGATGGGGATTGGATACATGCCTACCTCCACCGCAAAGAGGGTGATAATTGGAATGCCAATTATTGGTATCGAAGAGCAGGCAAGTCAATGCCAGACCTTAGCCTTCAACAAGAGTGGGAGTCGATTGTGAGCGTTCTGCTTCGCAGAACGTTTGAATAGAGAATTTTATCAAACTGCTTTCTCTATTCGTTTTAATATGCGTTTGCCTCTAGATTTAAATCCCGCAGAGCCATCGGCAATATGCCCTTCGATTACCAAGCGAAGCTCTTCACGCAATTCGGGATAAGGCTCAGCAATCTTCCAGGCGATGTCCATACAATGAA
Organism: uncultured Bacteroidia bacterium; assembly: GCA_964534295.1. GTDB lineage: Bacteria > Bacteroidota > Bacteroidia > J057 > J057 > JBCAWW01. Next base: position 14,584 of record CAZHOC010000026.1, read on the forward strand.
CTCTTATGGCGACTTCCACCTGAGGATTTGCGATTTTATTGATAGCGAGATCGTAGAGGTCTCCTTCAATTTCTTCGTCGATCTCCACTCGATACAGGTGCTTTACCAAGTTACGGTGGATCATATTATGAAGCGGCCGCTGCAATAGCTCAAAGGCCCCTTTTCGATAAGGCAAAAGATGTTCAGGGTGCAACTGAAGGCAAAAATCCATCAACCAAGAGGCATAAGGAGCAGTAGGCTCCTCCCCACAGTTGACCAATCGCCATACCTCAGCAAAGCGTTCGGGGTCCTCCCCTATCCACTCCGCAATTTCAACCATATGGTCTCGATTGGTCCTTGCTTTCAAAATTTGATATAAGTCCATACTCCTAGCCTTTCATAGCCCAAATTATCAATTAATTTTGTAGCTCGAAACCTCTCCTATGAAACATAGCCAAAGCCACTTTTTTGCCTACCTTAACCGTATGCGCTTCATCGAGCGCTGGGGATTGATGTATAATATTCATACCGAAAATATTCAAGAGCACTCACATCAAGTTGCTGCCATTGCTCATATCTTGGCTTTGCTGCGTAATAAATATTTCGATGGCACTCTCAATGTCGAACGCTGTGTGGTCTTAGCCCTTTATCACGATATGAGCGAAGTGATTACGGGAGACTTACCTACCCCGATCAAGTACTTTAGCCCTGAGATCAAAAAGGCCTATAAAGAAATTGAGGAAGTAGCTCACGATAAGCTGTTAAGCTTCTTGCCGGCAGATCTTCAAAGCGAATTCCAATCAATATTTGCCCCTATCCCTGCAGATAAGGCGCATTGGGAGATTGTCAAAGCGGCCGATAAAATCTCAGCCTACGTCAAATGTCAGGAGGAGCTCAAAACCGGCAACCAAGAATTTAGTCATGCCGCCGATGTGATACATGATGCTATCCAAAACTTAGGATTGCCTGAAGTTGACTATTTTATGGAGGTATTTGCGCCTAGTGTGGTGCTTAACCTCGACGAATTGAAATAAACTAAACTACTAATACTCATAATTGCTATGAAAATTCGCGTACTCGTTGTTGGCTGCGGTAATATGGGCGCTTCTCACGCCCGCGCCTATCACAAAATGCCTGAGTTTGAAATCGTTGGTCTGGTCAGTAGAGGACCCGATAGTCGTAACAGATTGTCTGAAGAATTAGGTGGCCTTCCTACCTTTGGGGATTACTATGAGGCACTAGCCGAGACCAAACCCGATGCAGTATCCATCAATACCTATCCAGAAACTCATGCAGAGTATGCTACAGCTGCGCTGAACGCTGGAGCACACCTTTTCATAGAAAAGCCCCTGGCCAATACCGTTGAGGAAGCAGCACTAATT
>CAZHOC010000027.1:0-15920 GCA_964534295.1 uncultured Bacteroidia bacterium
TGAGACTTCCTCTACTGGAGTATTGAATGCCTCATTCTCGAAGGGTTAAACTTTATCTAAGGCGGTAAAGTATCCTAGGGAACCGCTATTTTGTTTAGCAGAAGGATCTTGAGAATAGGCCGCTGCCATATCAGCAAAATCCTTACCGTGGTTCATAATTGAATCTCGTAGTTCGAGCACCTTATTGTAAGCAGCTAAGGTGTCGTCTGGACTGGCATCTTCAGCAGCCATGATCAAAATGTGGCTTGCGTTGACTAGGTAGCCAGAACGATCATATGCTTCCTTGATGAGCTGATCTTCGACTTCTTTGGCAGACAAGTAAGGCTGAACCAATTGTTTGCGATAGCCTTCAAATTCTTGTTTGAAGGAAGGTGTTGAGTCTAGGCCCATAGCCTCTGCCTCGAACACCTTACGCTTGAAATTGATATAGAGATCTAGGTATTCGCGATAATCCTCAACGGACTGTGCAGCCGCATTTTCCTTGCCGCCATTATTTTTTGCGTATACACGCTCAAATTCAGCTTTAGTTACATTCCCTTGAGCGAAGCTCAGCAGGGCCGGGCTATTATCTGCCGGAATAGTCGTAGTCGTAGTGGTAGTAGTTGTGGTGGTGGTTTTTGTGCTTTTACAGGCCCCAACACTGAGTATAAGTGCTAGCCCCCACAAGACAGGACGGATATTATTGAACATAAAGTACCAAACTTATTAAAAAATAGAGGGGCAAATTTAGCAAACTACCTTCAATAAAGAAATGAATAACAAAGAGATAGCGGCCAAAAGGCTGCTAAATGATGGCTTTAAATTCGTTAAACTTTTGTTAATACCGATCTGCCTTCTCAATCCCTGCCAAAGCTTGCTTGCGTGGATTTAATAGGATTATGATCTCAAGTCCGAAATTGAAGACTGAGCGTTCCCCGACTTAGGGGTAAAAACTGAGAAAATCTTACTAAAAATTGAAGGGGGAAAGTTGGAGCTAGGGAACAGTAAGAGGGGAGAATTTAAGCGCCTAAGTTAGGATCGATACGCTTGCCAAGTTTGTAAATAAAGTGGTCGCGCTTTTCTTCGACCTTGACGACATCCATGATCTTGTGGATGAGATTAATACCGAGGCCACCTTTGATGCGGTCTTTGACGATATCTTGTAGCTGTTTGGGCTCGTAAGTATCGATCCGAAATGCTTTGCCAGTGTCTTTAATCTCCGTGTAGAGAGTGCCTTCATCTCGGTAGATAGCTACTTCAATGGTAGAATAATTATCACACTGGTGTTGATGGATCATACAGTTGGCACATGCTTCATCGACGGCCAGTACGATCTGATTAGTGATGGGGCCGCGGACCTGCAGATCTTGCAAGCGCGAACGCACAAACTCCCTGATTATGGCTAGGTTGCCTTTATTACATCTTACCCTAAGATACGCTTTCATTGCTTTGAAAATAGGTTCCTACGGTAGCGTCATTTTCAAGTATGGTCAGTAGCTGATTGAGCCCAAGAAGTTGAAAAACTTCCATGACCCCCTCATTTGGACCGGAAATAATCAGTTTGCCTTGCTTTTCGTTGAGCAGATCTAACTGCGAGATTATGACCCCCAATCCAGCACTAGAGATATAGGTAAGCTCAGAGACATCTAAATGAAAAAATTTGTGTCCTGCAGCAATCAACTCTTGGAGCTTTTCATCCACCTCGATAGACGAGTGAGCGTCTATCTCGCCAATGGGCTTTACAGTGATATATGATTGTTGATCTGTAATACTTATTTCCATCCTCTAAAACTTACGGTAAATATTGCGGAAAGGTTATTATCTAAACCTGATAATCAGGACAGTATAGTCATCCTGCAGGTCTGTATGGGTAAAATCCCTTACTGACTCGACAATCTTATCAGCAAAGTCCTGAGCGGGCAGTTTGGCGTACTGACTGATGATCTGTTCAAATCGCTCATAGCCAAACTCTTCTTTTTGCTCATTACGAGCTTCCAGAATGCCGTCAGTATATAGGATCAAAACGTCTCCTGATTCGTAGGCGAGTCTTTCGGTTTCTTTGATATAATTGCCAAAAGAAGGATTGCGGACGATCCCCAAACCGAGTGTTCCTTCACGAAGCATAGATATCTCACCACTGCTACCTTTGTAGAAAAATGCGGGACAATGCCCGGCTCTCACCATTTCTAAAGCTTGCTTTTCCAGATCGATTTCCAAATAGGTCATCGTCATAAAAAAGCCCTTCTGCATACATTGAGAGAGGGCAAGGTTCGCAGTACTTAAAAAGGATTTTACATCTAGCTCTAACTGAGTCAAGGCGTGGAAGATCCCTTTGATTTCAGCCATATAAAAGGCGGCTGTGGTACCCTTGCCGGAAACATCCCCAATTGCGATGCGATAGAGATGAGGCTTCGGATTTACGATATCAAAATAATCCCCTCCTACTTCAAATGCGGTCTCACTTTTGGCGCCAAACTCCAACTGATCGGCATAGGGAAGCGTTTGCGGCAGCAATTGCGTTTGCACTTCTTGGGCGATCTTGAGCTGCTCTTGATAACGCTCCATTTCGATAGAGGCCTTCATCAAACGGGCGTTTTCCAAGGCAATCCCCGCCTGCTCAGCATAGGTAGTGATCGATTGGATCGCGACATCTTCAAAGGAATCGGCCAATTCATTGGCCACGAATATCGCCCCATAAGTCTGGCTGGAAGACATAATAGGGATGGCCAAGAGACAACGATACTTGCTGTCGTTATTGGGAAATGCCTTATGTCTTTGCGTATTGCGTACCAAATAAGGCTGCTGGTCTTTGAGCACCTTATCTGTAAGTGTATGATTGGGGTTAATCCCTTTGATCTCGTTTGGTTGGATCCGCTTATAAACTTTTAATTCTGCAATGCCTGTCTCTTCGTCAATCATTTCTACCCAACCCGCCTTGGCATTGGCCGACATCATACTGACATCTAGAAGCGTATTGGTGATCTCTGTAAAATCGAGGTTGGATTGTATTGCCTGATTGATCTTATCAAAGTTGACAATCTCAGAGCTTTCACGCTCAAAAACGGAAGTAGTAGGCAGATTGAAAAACAAGCCTAGCAAGGAGAAGAGGCAATAACAAAGCGTGAAGACAATGATGTGTAGCAAGAATTCATCTTGCAGAGAAGCGATATTGCTCAAACCCAATTGCACTGGGAGCCTAGCCAGCGCAATGATATAGGTGATCGAAACGATCGTAATCAAAACAAATAGTCCCAGCGCTCTCAACTTTTGGTTGAAATTGAGGTAAGAGATCCACTTTACATTGATCGATAGCACGATGGCCAACAAAGCGTAGGGCACAAAAATCACCAGTCGCAGCGGCCCCCCGATAAAAGTATTCCCATCAAGGGTAATCAAGAGGGCAGCAATCAAAAAGCCGATAAATACCCGCCAAAGAGTGATTTTACGCCTAGTTCGAGGATAAAGGATAAAGCGGCGAAAGATGAACATCGCTGAGAGGAAAAAGATCAGCATTACGTCCATCCCAAAACGCAGTAATACAGGCGCCACGTATTTATAGGTGAGCATTTCCTGCAGATATCGATTGGCAAAAGTGATCAGCATGATCAGGGTAATTCCAATCATTCCAATCAAGAATATCCGCCAGAGCATGGTGCTCACATGAAGTCGCTCAATCTGAGCGTAGAGACGACTAAAAAACAACAAATTAATCCCCAGGAAGCCTGTCAGCACCAATCGATACCAAAATCCGCCGACTAGATCAGAGTTAAAATTGGGGAATAAGTTCACCATCAGCTGCATCTCCTGGAAGGATAGCAGCAATAGCCATAGCAATAAGGCTATTGTAATCAGGATACCGTTGGTGACTCTTTGACTCAAAAATTTTGCTTTAGCGACTCAATTTAGGAAAATATCGAACAAAAAGACCTTCTGACTGCCCTTGTAAAAAGGTAAAACCGCAATGCGTCGAAACACATTGCGGCCAAATGGAAAACTGAAAAAGACGCCTAATGAATGATTTGGAGTTTTTCTTTTTGATCAGAACCCTCGATTTCTACGATGTAGACACCGCTGCTCAGATCAGAGACATCAATTTTGGCATTCGACTCCTGCGAGATTTGGAGACGTTTTACCACTCTTCCCGAGAGGTCAATGATTTGTAGAGTTTGCGGCTGCGCCGAACGCTCAGCCCATTGAATTGTGAGCTTATTGGTAGCAGGATTGGGGAAAAGGGACCAATTAGCCTCATTTAGCCCTACTCTTCGGCGATCGTCTCGCTCGCGTATGTAGACCTTCTCACAATAACTATCATAGCACTCTCCAGTACTGTCTATTGCCGTAACACATACCGTATAAATGCCAGAGCTGCTGTAGGTGTGGCTAAGGCTTGATTGCGGGGCAGGATAGATAGCAGACGAATTATCGCCAAAGTCCCACTCATAGAAGGCAACATTTCCTGTAGACAGATTATTGAAGTTTGTCGTCAATCCATTCGTCGTCCAGGTGAAGTAAGCACTAATATCACAGCAGGAAGAAGGACCGCCGCCAAGGCCATAGAGGCTTAAGACATCCGCATTGGTCAAAGCACCATTGAAAAAGCGCACCTCGTCTATACGTCCATTGAAAAATTCTTCTCCTCCACTACCAGCAGTAGGATCCGAAACCCCAATCCCCCCATCAGCATTTGAGATATAGTTCAAAGCACCACCCGTACCGCTATAAGTACCACAATCATTTTGACCGTTGATGTAGATATCCATATCAGTGGCACTGCGGATCACTACCGCTACATGATACCAAGTATTTAGCGCTAAGGAAGTCGTCCCCACCTTAGAACGTCTACTGCCAGGGCCAGCAAAACCGCCATCCCCAAAACCAGCAGCTACCTTACGACTGGTGTTGATATTGAGCCAAACGCCTGAGTATCGATTGGAAACGTACTCATTTTTGAAAACCATGTTAAAATCAGAGTCTTCAATGTTGACCCAAGCCACGATACTTAAGGGTAGCTCCTCTTGAAACTGATTGTTGGGATTGAGCCTGATGTAGTCATCAACCCCATCGAAGTTGTAGGCCTGCGGAAAAATATTATTGTGATCCGCGGCAGAATTTGGCCCGATGACGGTCCCATGATTTTGGTTGGTCGTCTGATCGATCCCAGAGCCGTTGAGTTTGTAATGCGCCGCATAGGGCGGAAGCTGGCCAAAGGCCATAGAGGTCCATACTGCCAGTAGCAGTGTCAAAAATTGTACTCTCATGATTAAAAAATTTAGATGATTGTGTTTATGAATTAATGGATTACATGCAGTTTCTCTCTTTGATCCGAACCATCAATTTGTAGGATGTAAACCCCACTCGGCAGACTAGACACATCTACTTTAGCGCTATTGCCTTGAGGGAGCAGCTGGCGCTGAACGAGGCGTCCTGACATATCATAGATTTGTAAGTTGCTAGCCTCCGGCGAACGCTCAGTCCATTGCAACTGGACTTTATCGGCAGCGGGGTTAGGATAGAGGGACCAAGCGGGGGTTGAGCGTTCCGCGAAGCGTTTACCCCCAATCGCTACAGTCTCACAATGAGTTTCAATACAATCTTTATCCTCTTTTTGGACCGTTAGACAAACATTGTAGGAGCCAGGGCTGGCATAGGTGTGGTTTACATTGGTTGGTGGACCGAAAGTATTAATATTATTCCCATCACCAAAGTCCCAAGAAAACATCCAAGGATTGGTACCGGTAGAGGTATTTTGAAAAGTAAAATTTAGGTTCCCATTATAGACAGGGTTAAAGTCAGGGACGAGATCACAGCAAGCGCTATTCAACGGCCCTGTAACACCGGCTAACCATTGCACTTGAGGCTCAGAGAGAGCATTTGGATATACTCGAACCTCAGCGATCCGGCCATGGAAGTAGGTATACACAGTTCCACCAGCGGAAGCATAACTTGATTCCCCAATTGTACCGCCATGACTATTATATGCCATCATAGTCTCACCTGAGCCAGAATAGGTACCGCAATCATTAACTCCATTGATATAAATATCCATATCGTCATTCCCTAGAGAGTCTGGCTTCCTAATCACCACTGCCAAATGATACCAAACCCCAATTTGCAGAGAGGTAATTCCGGTTTTGCTCCGACGAGAGCCAATAGTAGCAGGTCCGCCATCCCCATAGCCCGCGACCACCTGTTGATTAGCATTAATATTCATCCAAAAGCCAGAATAGGTTCCCGGTTTATGGTTACTGCGAAATACGCAGTTTAGTCCTCCCCCGTCTAGCTTTACCCAAGCTACAATGGTTACCGATAAAGGAACATTGAATTCATTGACAGGGGTGATATCGATGTGATCATCCACCCCGTTAAAGCCATAGGCTTGAGGAAAAATCCCGTTGTGATCACTCGTCTGATAGGGGCCTACCAGCGTACCGTGATTTTGGTTACCTGAGTAGTCTAGTGCATTTCCATTTAGTTTGTAGTGTACCAATTCTGGCGGAAATTGCGCAAAGGCCATAGTGGTCCATACTGCCAGTAGCAGTGTGCATAATTGAGTTTTCATGAAAAATAGAATTTAAATTATTGTGCGATTGATTAATGAATGATTTGCAATTTTTCTCTTTGATCGGAGCCTTCGATTTGTAGGATATAAACCCCGCTGGGCAAGTCAGAAACATCTACTTTGGCGCTGCTTCCAGGGGGGAGTGGTTGGCGCCGAACGATTCGCCCTGCCATATCAAATATTTGCAGGTTTCTCAGCTCCGCTGAACGCTCAGTCCATTGCAACTGGACTTTATCGGCAGCGGGGTTAGGATAGAGGGACCAAGCGGGGGTTGAGCGTTCCGCGAAGCGGCCTCCTTTAATACCAATATGGACGTAATCACAATAGGTCTTCTCACAGGCCAAGTTTTCATCATAGACCGTGAGACAGACTTGATAACTGCCGCTAGAAGTGTAGGTATGGCTCTGATTAGCTGGTGGGCCAGAGACATTGAGGATAGAATTGTCGCCAAAATTCCATTCCGAAAAATAAGGTCCTACTCCTGAGGTGGTATTGACAAAAGTGAATGTACCGTTTCCATTGTAAACAGGCGTAAAACCCACCGTCAAATCACAACAAGGGTTGGGATTACCTCCTCCAGCGAGAGTTTGAACTTGGCTTTCCGTCAATTCACCATCAAACATTCTGACTTCAGAGATTTTGCCATCGAAATAATGGTTATTGCTCGACGAAGTGCTCGAACGGCCAATGGTGCCCACTACATTGTAATAATCAAGGGCTTGCCCTGTACCAGAATAGGTACCACAATCGTTGGTGCCATTGATGTAGATTTCCATATCTTCTTCACCTTTGATGACTACTGCGACATGATACCAGTTACCAAACTGTAGAGAAGTGCTGCCAATCTTCGTCCTGCGGTGAGCGGGGGTAGGCAAACCACCATCCCCATATCCGGCTACCACTTGCTGATTTGCGTTGATGTTGAGCCATACTCCTGAATAATATCCCAGGGAAAAATCATTTTTGAATACGCAATTGAGACCGGGACCGCCAACATTGACCCAAGCAACAATGGAGATCGGTAAAGTCTTCTGCATACTGAATGGATTGGCGTTATTCTGCAGTAGGATATAGTCATCCACGCCGTCAAACTGGTAGGCTTGGGGAAAAATACCGTTCTGATCAGCAGTGCTAATGGGACCAGCTACTTGCCCATGGTTCTGATTGCCAGAAGCATCCGCTCCACTGCCATTTAATTTGTAATGAGCCACCAAGGGCGGAAATTGCGCAAAGGCCATAGAGGTACAGGCTGCCAGTAGCAGCGAGCATAAAAGTGTTTTCATACGTCAAAAAAGTTTTAAAAAATTGTGCTTAAAAAAGACTGTAAAGTCGTGCTGATAAATAAAAATTGTTGTGCTAAAACAATTTGGGTGGTTGTGCTGAATAAGTGCTGTGAGTACAATATAGTTTTCTCTCTCGAAATATTTTCATAAAAGGACTTCAATTGAGTAAGCGGTATCATCTCTTTGGTAAACGGTATTTGCTAATCCCCGCTTCCTTCCCCAAATTGGCATATGCGCCAAATCCTGCATAGTTATAAGCTTCGACTCACCAATCTCAGTCAAGGCAACCGCGCCCTAAAATTGCCCCGTCTTAGCAAACGCAGAGACATTGACCTAAGAGAATTGGGCTTTCTCGAAAAGGATTCTCCCGAAGCTTTACTCGAAAAAATCATCGCTGGCAAGGATTTACGCCTGATCAATCGCCTTGACCCACGCTTCGAACCCACCAATCTAGCGGATCGCCGCCTCAACAAAATCTACCGTGAAGTCAGCCGCATCTTCGAAGAAACAGGTACCTATGATCTTTATTTGGGCTATCCCTTTGTCGAGGGCAAATTTTTGGACGGCACGGATGCGCGCTGCCCCTTACTCCTTTTCCCAGTTCGATTGGTGCGAGATCTGCAAGCCCAGCCACGTTGGCAACTCAAAGTGATCAAAGACGAACCCGTCCGCTTTAACAAAACCTTTTTCCTAGCCTTTGAGCAATTTCAAGAGACGAGGTTGAAAGCAGAGTTTTGGGAAGAAGAAATCGATCCAAACAACAATTGGGGGGAGTGGCTGCAGGCCCTTTATGAAAAAATCAAAGCCTACGAACTAGACATAAACTTCAACTCCCGCCTCTTTGAAAAATCCCTCGATAGCTTCAAGGATATGCGGGCAGAGGATTTTTCTCGCTGGCGCACGGGCAAACTGATTTTCCAGCCGCAGGCAGTTTTGGGGATTTTTCCGCAGAGTGATTCGGCACTCTTGGCTGATTATGAAACGCTGGAGCAAAACAGCGATCAGTATCCGATCGAGGAGCTATTTAAAGATGAAAGCGTTCTCCCGCAGGAGCAAAAATCCACCTATATCAAAGAGGAGCAGCGCTTCTTTGTAACCTCCGTCGATCAATCTCAAGAGGAGGCTTTATTGCAAATCAAAAATGGCCGCTCCGTAGTCATTCATGGCCCTCCGGGCACGGGCAAATCTCAAGTGATCGTAAATATCATCGCCGACGCGATGGCACACGGACAAAAGGTATTGGTGGTTTCGCAAAAGCGAGCGGCCCTAGATGTGGTTTATCATCGCCTAAGTGCCTTGGGATTGAATCGTTTTGCCATGCTGGTGCATGACTATCGCCATGACCGTAGTCAGATTTATCAGCGTTTGCGCTCTCTCATAGAGGATACTGAGCAGTTTAAGAAAGAAGTTAACAATCTCAACCTGACCCAGTGGGAGCATCAATATCGCTTGCTCTCCCGTCAAACCGACCAATACAATCGGGAGTTTGAAGAGCTCTTTCAGGCTCTCACCCAGCGCAAAGAATGGGGCATTAGCTTGCATGAGCTCTACCTGCAGAGCGACGCTATGGCAGAATTGATTCCAGTAGAAGACTTTGCCCGTAAACTGGATATCGAAAGCCTTGAAGCGCTTATCGCTAAGCTGGCGGCCATTTTCGATTATCAGGATTTATTGGCCAATGATTATCCCTGGCTGTTTCGCCTTCCTTTTCGGGCCTACGGCTTCGCCGAACGCCAATCCCTACAACAAAAGGTAGATCAACTCCCAGCCCAACTAGCCGAAATCCATCAAAACTATAGCCGACTTTCAGAAAGTCTCAGCACCCGTATCTTAGAACCCGCTCTCAACTTAGAGCGGATAGAAGCGTTCCGCGAAGCGGATAAACTCCTCCAAAACCACCGCATCCGCGAAGCTATCGAAGTCCTTAAAATTGAAAAGCGGAAAACTAGCACCCTAGAAAAGGTCCTTGATGAGTTTGAAAAAAAACTAGATGCTGTAGACGAGCGACAATATTTGGATGATAGTCATTGGGACATTTTAAATGATCTAGAGCGCCATACTCAAATCTACCATAAGGAATCAAAGAGCAGCTTTAGTTGGCTCAATTGGGAATATATCAAGGCCAAGCGATATCTAAAGCGATTTCTCTCTAACCTCCAACTAGAGCTCGATCCTAAAATCATCTTTGCCCTCCGCAAAGATATTCGCGCCTATCGCCGCCTTAGCAAACTCAATAGCAAGCATTACGATCGACCCTTTTTTCATGATTTCCCCTTACTCAATGATCAAGAAGTAAAACGCGAATGGTTGGCCGAACGCAGAGAAGAATTAGCGGCCTATCTCTTTATCAAGGAGATTACCTTCTTCCAGAAGATTGGCCCACGCTTCGAAAAAGGACGCTTTGATATGAATGCCTGGCAGCATTCTATGCAGCAAATCGATAGCTTGGCCGCTTTCACGACCCAAATACAAGACACAGAACGCGACTGGGCGAGTTTTCTTCACCCCAAACAGATAGTACCCATTCGGGAGGCGATCAAAGAGCCAGAAGCGGTGAGTGATTATCTACAGGCCCTTAGTGAGACTTTCAGCCGAGATTTTCCGGATCTCAAGGCCATGGACGAATTATTGGCCAATACTACGACTCTTGAACAGCAAGCGATCGATCTGCTAAAGCTCCAAATCGTGCCAGAGACAGTCGAAAAGGACTTTTTGCAGGCATTCCGCAATAGCGTTTACTGTCATTGGATCGAGTGGAGTGAAAAGCAAAGGCCGATTCTAGCGGAGGTGAGTAGCCGTTCCTGGGACAGGAAAAGGAGAGACTATGTCGATAAGGTCAAGCAGAGCCAACAAAAGGTAACCGAACTGATCCAACGTCGCCTCAAAGAGCATATCCTCGAGCGCCAAGAATACAACCGATTGGGCAATCCTGTCACCTATCGGACCATCTATCATCAGGTCAGTAAAAAGCGACGACTTTGGTCGGTGAGGAAGCTGGTGCGCGAATGTTGGGAGGAAGGGCTGCAGCAATTAGCGCCTTGTTGGTTGGCCTCGCCGGAGTCGGTTTCGGCTATTTTTCCGATGGAGAACGATTTTTTTGATGTCATCATCTTTGATGAGGCCTCCCAATGCTATGTAGAACGTGGCATACCGGTCTTACTGCGCGGCAAACAAGCCGTCATTGCCGGAGATCCCAAACAGCTGCAACCCTTGGATTTGTACCGGGTGCGTTATGAGGACGCAGAAGCCGAATTTGTCGAATCAGAGATTGCTCTCGAAGTCGAAAGTCTGCTCGATCTCGCAAGAACTCGCTTTGCTCCCACCCATCTCAACTGGCATTATCGTTCGCAGGAGGCGGAACTAATCAACTTCTCCAACCAAGCCTTTTATGAGGGTAAATTACAGGTACTACCGCCCGCCAAACCCAATCCTCTCAACCAACCTAGTTTGGAGTGGATTAGCGTCATGGGCCAATGGCAAAACAACCGCAATCAGCCCGAAGCAGAGCGCGTCATCGAGCTTATCATGGCATTGCTCAAGCGCCCTGATGTGCCTAGCCTTGGCGTAGTAACCTTTAATTATCATCAGCAGGAATTGATTAAGGACCTGCTTGACGCAGAACTCGAGATCTTGGCGCATAGCGACCCCAAAGGTTATGATCGACTTTACGCTGCCTTACACAAAACTGAGCAAGAAGAATTTCAAGGCTTGTTTGTCAAGAATATCGAAAACGTCCAAGGCGACGAGCGGGACATTATCATCTTTTCGGTGGGCTATGCCCCTAACGATAAGGGTCGAGTCAACGCCCAATTTGGCCTTTTGAGCATGGCTGGAGGCGAAAATCGTTTGAATGTGGCCATCAGTCGCGCTCGCAAAAAGTCCTATCTCATTTGCTCTTTTGAACCCCATCAGTTGCAGGTAGCAGAGGTCAAAAATGAAGGTCCTCGCCTCTTCAAGGATTACTTACAATACGTCCGAGCCATCAGTGCCAAGCGAGAAACAGAGGCCATCAACCTTCTCAACCGGCAACATAGTGGAGATATCACGCAGCTAGTCAACAATCCTATTGCCGATTATTTTTATGGGCGATTAGTTGAGGAGGGCTACTTCGTAGAACGCCATTTCGGAGAAACTTCCTACAAGTTGGATCTAGCCGTCAAAGAGAGTAAAGAGGCCGAAGCATTCATATTGGGCATTGAATGCGAAGGCAGCTATTACTTTAGTGGAGAAAGTGCCAAAGAGAGAGAAGTTTACCGACCGCAGGCCTTAGTAGCGAGAGGTTGGAAAGTGCATCGTATTTGGGCCCGCAACTTCTGGCAAAACCGAGACAAAGAATGGCAAAAGCTACTCAAGCTATTGCCTTAGGTATATCTTTTTTTGATCGATTTAATCACAACATATGCAATGGTTTAATGAGCCCCAAGATTGGCAAGCGGAAGCCAATGCGCTTAGTCTATTTGTGTCTGGCAAAACAGATTATTGGCGGGAGACACACTATGGATTTACGGTGGATGACGGCCCCTTTTATTATCAGAACCGTGGGGGTGAATTTTCCGTTGAGGTGAGTATACAAGGCGACTACCAAACGCGCTATGATCAGATGGGCCTAATGCTGCGGCTTGATGAGGCCAATTGGATCAAGTTTGGAGTCGAGTTTGTAGACGAAAAGATCAATGTCAGCGCCGTGGTTACGCGCAACAAAAGCGATTGGAGCATCCTGCCGCTAGATCATCGCCCAAAGCAAATTTGGCTCAAAGCAGTGAGAGTGCTAGATGCAGTGGAGATGTTTTACTCCTTAGATGGGAAAGACTATCAGATGGTTCGCTTGGCCCATTTTCCCGACAAGCGGCCGGTGATGGTTGGTATGATGGCGGCTTCGCCAGACGGAGAGGGATTTAGCGCTGAGTTTAAAGACTTTTCGATCACGCATTTGCCAGACCAAAGGCGGACGCAATGGCTCGCCGATAATCCATAAATCCCTATGATCGAAAACTACCTCGAAAGCACCCGCAAACAATTTGAGTATTATCGACTACTCGGAGAGAAGACCTTCGCCCAACTAGATGATGAGCAATTATTCTGGCAATACAATCCAGAAAGCAATTCGATTGCCATTATGGTCAAGCACCTCTGGGGCAATATGCTCTCACGCTGGACCGATTTTCTCACTGCCGATGGCGAAAAAGATTGGCGCGATCGCGACGGTGAATTTGAAGCGACCATCCAAAACAGAGCAGAGCTAGAGGCAAAGTGGGCCGAGGGCTGGGACTGTGTGTTCCATGCCATGGACAGCATCAAGCCCGAACACTATGAACAGCTCATTTACATCCGCAACATCGGTCATAGCATACCCGAAGCCATCAATCGTCAGCTAGCCCACTACGCTTACCACGTAGGGCAAATCGTTTATCTCGGTCGTATGCTCAAAGGCTCCAATTGGCAAAGTCTCTCTATCCCCAAGGGAGAATCAAAAACTTTCAATAAGCAGCGTTTCTCCCAACCCAAGCGGAAAGGTCATTTTACTGATGATGCCCTCGAAAAAAAGAAATAATCGTCCTTTTGTCGTTTCGACAGAGTCCCGTGCAGCGTGACGACAAGAAATCTCCGTGGCCTCAAGTTGAAATTACAAATTAGCGATAGGAGGTTTCTTCTCGCTTCGCTCGCTCGAAAGGAAAATTGGGATGATATCGTTCCGCGTAGCGGCCCAAAAAGCCACAAAAGAAGTCTCAAATCATGATTTGCGTCTCAATCCGCAATTGAGACCGCAACTATCTCACTCTTTTCCAGTTAATTAAGCATCATCATCCACCTCAATTTATTTTGCTATGTCTAGATCCATTCTATTTATTCTCGCTCTTTTTGTTTCTACGCTCATCGCGAACGCTCAGGTTGAAGGCAATGCCAAGCGTGAAACACGTTTATTGGATCTAGCTGATTTCTCAGAATTGAGAGTACAGATTGAGGCCAATATGATCATCGACTGTCAAGAGGAGCCGCGTTTAGAAATCACTACTGACGCTAATCTCTTTGAATATCTAGAGATCGAGACCAAAGGCAATATTTTGATCCTAAAACAAAAGGAAGATATCCAACCGACTCGAGGAATTCAGATCAGTTTAGGGGCCAAAGATATGGCCGTTTTACAAACTGGAGCGGCTGCGACCATCCAAGTCGTAGGAATAGACCGAGATGACTTCAGGCTCGTCAATCCTGGTGCCACGGTTTTACTAGAAGGTAAGACTGAAGAGCTGCGCTTGGCGATAGAAGTAGGGCAAGTAGAAGCCTCTAGACTAACTACCGAGCGCGCAGTGGTAGACATTTGGTCAAGTGGTATCGCCACGATCAATGCTAGCGAAAAAGTTTCCGGCAAGATCTCAAACGGCGGACGTCTCATTTATCATGGCAGTCCGGCGATTGTCAATACCAATACGAGCGAAGGAGGCATTACGCTAGCGGTACAGCATGAAAACGAAGGAGAAACTCAAGGTGCCCGTTTCGCCTCAGATGCCCCTATACAAGTTAGTGTGATCAACAAAACTGGTGCTTTCTTGCAAACAGTCGTCCGTGGCCCCGGCCTTAATCCTTTTAGCTACGGCTTGCCTTTTCAACCAGGTATCACCCGCGAGGAGAACTGGCCCGTAGGGACAAAAGTATTCCTAGTCAACAAGATGGGGATGCGTTCTCTCTTGTTTGAAGTTCAGGCTTCCGATCAAGGAGGGGAGATTGTCTTGGCAGGGGGCTGATTCTCCTTACTGCTTCGCAGAACGCTCATTTCTGACTAAGAGCATACAATCTTGGCCTACTAGGTGCCGCATCGCTGATAAAAGGCGCAATTTGCAGATTGAGGAGATACTGCCCGTCGGGTACTTCACTGGCTACGTAGATAAATTCTGTGATCGTACGTTTGTTGATCTCAGTGCTTTCAACTGATTTTTGACCAGCCGCTAAGCCCCAGAAGATATGGTGCGCATTGAGTTTGCCTTCGTCAAACAAACGATCGACGCTGGGTAAATCGACTAATAGGTGCTTGACGCCTTGGTCACGAATTTCCTGCATGGCTTCGAGCGTAAAGAAGGCAGAGGGCTTATCCATATAATCCCGCCCCATTTTATCTGCATCATTTGGCAGCGTGCGTATTACCAGGGCTTGCAAAAATCCTTTGGGCTTATCAGTCAGAGCGGCTTGAATCATCGCGCGATCTATTACCCAATCATTCTCATTGAGCTGTGGATCATAAGTATCATGAGAAGCGTTCGCCGACTGAGGCGTGACACTAATCAAAGTACTCGGGATCCAACTATCCACTAATAACTCATGTACCGCCAAACGCTCCGCGACGATATGTCCCATGCCCTCGGTATGCGTACCATTGCAATGAGGCGTAAGCGTATAAGTCTCGAAATTACAGCTTCCGCCTTGGCGAACGTCTCCCACAAATCCACCGCCTTCATACACTTGACTGACCGCTTTTGGCACCCCATAAGAATTGGGCTGAGGACCGTCAAAACGTAGTGGAATCGAAATATCAATGGGTTTAGGATCAACAGCATATTGCTGATCCTCAATTTGCAAAAGCAGCTTCATGGGAAAGATTTAGCTTGGATGGATCAAGCCCCAAATTCAACAATTCTAGGTAAAGGCACAATCCGCATCACCGTCTTGAATGATGATTTCGCCCTGGGCTGTGATGTCATCTGCAAACTCTTTGGCGATGATATAATGTCTTCGCAGATCGCGAAGGTGGAAAAAAGGATGCTGATTGGTGCGAATATGAGCCACTAAGGCCGGGTGAAAGACCGAGAGCATATTGAGCTTCATTTGCTGCATATGCTTAAAAATCAGTTTTGCCACCTCCGGCAGCAAGTCGTCATCAACGTAAAGAAAGGGCACCTTCATATGTTGGTTCCGCACCGAAAGCATCAGCAAGCCTGCCAGTTCTCCCGTTCGGCGATATAGCCGTAGCAACATAAAATCAAAGCGCTTATCTATGGCCGAGAAATGATAGCGACGACTATAATCATCTTGATCAGGGCCATTCAAAATCCAAGGCTGCTTGAGCATCCAATTGATTTCGGCCTGTCCTCGCTTGAAGACCTGAT
>CAZHOC010000028.1:0-9730 GCA_964534295.1 uncultured Bacteroidia bacterium
ATTCCTTTGTAAACAATTGTGTTACGGAAACCACCAGTGTAGTCAGGAAGAAGGCTACCAATAGTCTTGTTGTTTTCAAAAACGTATCCGTTTTCGTTAACAATGCGCTGACCGTTTGCAGGATCGTTAGGATCATTTTCGTTTTCGTAGATAGCGTATCCACGACCACGCATTGTACCCCATTCTTCACCTACAGGAGCGTTGATTGAGAATCCACCCCATCCCCATCCGTCAAGACGGCGGTTATCGATATCATCAGCAAGTTCTACTACCTGAGAGTTGTTGCGTGCCCAGTTTAGGTTGATATCCCACTGGAAGTCGTCAGTCTTAACAGGAGTAGCAGATAGTGCAACCTCAACACCCTGAGAAGTGATGTTACCAGCGTTAATCAAAGCAGAGCTAAATCCAGAAGATCCAGGAACAGTGATGCTCAAGATCTGGTCAATGTTAACCTGCTGATAAACAGTTACGTCAACTCCAACACGGTTGTTGAAGAAACGAAGATCAAGACCAGCCTCGTAAGCAGAAGATAGTGCAGGACGCAATTCTTCGTTTACTAGCTGATTTGGAAGAGAGAAAGTAGAGGTAGATCCGTAAGGAGTACCTGCATTGTATACGGAGTTAGTAGCGTAAGCATTTACATCAGAACCAGTCTGAGCAAAAGATAGGCGTACTTTACCGTAAGAGAAGATATCATTCTGACCCCATAGCTCAGAGAAAATGAAGCTAGTAGAAACAGATGGATATAGGTAAGAGTTGTTGTCAACAGGCAATGCAGAAGACCAGTCATTACGCATAGAGAAATCTAGGTATAACATGTCTCTCCAACCCAAAGAAGCAAATCCATAGATAGAACGAACAATTTTCTCAGAGATAAAGCTTGTTGTTGTAGGACGGTCAGTAGAAGCCTTGATGTTAAACAAGTTAGGAGCATTCAGACCACCTGCAGTACCCATAAAGTTAGAGTGGAAGGTATTCTTACGAATGTTACCACCTAAGTTTACGTTTACAGAAAGATCACCGAAAGTATTGTCATAAGTGATCAAACCTTCGTAGTTGTCTTCCTGACCTTCAGCTACAAACTCAGAGTAAGAATCTAAGTCAAGACCACCAGAAGCTGTACGAGTTTCGATACGCTGAGTGTACTTATCACGACGAACGATTCCTTTTGCAGAAATGTTGTCAGTCAACTGGTAAGCAAGCGTGATGTTACCGAAGTAACGATCGCGGCTATCAGTTGGGAAGTTCTCCATTACAGAGAAGTATGGGCTATCCCAGTAAAGAGGACGGAGGTTTTCAGGGCTACGGATGTTCCAAGAACGTAAGGTTCCGTCTGGACTTCTGTAGTCTTGTAGTCTGTCCATGTCTAGCTGACGCTGGAACCACTGGTTGAAAGAAAGTACTGCGTTGTTACCAACATATCCGTAAGAAGGACGACCCTTACCAGCAGTTGTGGCAAAGTTGATGCTAGTAGAAACAGTAAGTTTTTCAGATAGCTTAGAAGAAGCGTTAACATTCAGGTTGTTACGATTCAAAGAAGAGTTAGGAATAACCCCTGTTTGCTGAATGTTAGAGTATGACATACGGAAACTAGTGTTGTTGTTTCCACCAGAGAAGGCAACGTTGTTGTTGTATGTGATACCAGTATCAAAGAAGTTGCGTACGTTGTTTGGCTGAGCAGTCATGGCAATTTGCTGACCGTAGTCTTCGCCAGGATACCAACTCCACCAAGGACGATACATGGTAGAACCATCAATTTTTGGTCCCCAACTCTCATCCGCAGCATAGTTCAAAACATTGTAGTCTTGACCGTCTACTGGGTCAGTCCAAGTCAAGTAATCCTGAGTGTAACCACCAGCGTATTCGTTCTGGTAATTAGGTAGGATGTAAACGTTGTCAAACTGGACAGAAGAGTTGATGTTAATACCAACACCACGACGAGCACCACCTTTTTTAGTTGTGATAACGATTGCACCTTCAGAAGCACGGTTACCATAAAGTGCAGTTGCAGCAGGACCTTTTAGTACTGTTACAGACTCGATGTCGTCAGGGTTGATGTCCTGGGCTAAGTTACCATAGTCAACACCACGGTAGCTAGCAGAAAAGTTGCCGTTTGACATTGGAGTACCGTCAACAACGAACAATGGATTTCCACCACCTAGACCATTTGCACCACGGATACGGATCTTAGCACTACCCCCCAATTGGGCTCCTGAAGCACTAATTACCTGTACACCCGCAATTTTTCCAGAAAGTGAACTTACTACGTTTTGATCACGTACGTAAGACGCATCTTCACCACTGATTTCCTGTACCGCATAACCTAGGGAACGCTCTTCGCGCTTGATACCCAATGCTGTTACGACTACCTCATCAAGGTAAACGTCGTCAGCTTGCATGGTTACGTTGATAGTGCCACCAGTAATCTCAACCGCTTGGTCAAGCTTACCTACGTAGCGGAAAACCAATGTAGTTACACCAGAAGGTACTTCAAGAGAGTACTTTCCTTCTGCGTCAGTGAATGCACCGGTATTGGTACCTTTTGCAACCACTGCTACACCTTCCAGAGCCTCGCCACCCTCGTCAGTTACCTGACCGGATACCGTACTCTGGGCCCAAGCTATCTGAAATGTCAGAAAACTTGCAGCCATGAGTAATAGGAATTTTCTCATAGATAAAAGCTGTTAGTTTTGATAAATAATTAATCAAGAAAAGAACGATAGTAACAATATGTAAATAGGTATTGCATAGGCCTGCCAATAGCCTATCATGCAATCCAATATTGCGATCAATAAATTGTTAGAATTTTGTAGTTGTATTTGGTTATTTCTAACCAGGCTGCCCGAAAAAGATAAGAATTAGTAACTAGTAGTTATAGTGTGTAACAAGTTTGTCAGATTTCCATAAGCGTTTCCTTAAATGCAAATTAACTTTTTATTAACGATCTGCAAAAGTTTCGGAAACAATCTGGTGTAGTTTTCGTTTAAAACTTCTTGGTCTCTCGAGAGTAGTAATAGGTCTGATAAAACTGTAACGAACTGCAAGCTCGAAAAGGTTGCCCAACAAAACAAATTTTCTATATATAAGTTTTCCTTGTTACGTCAAAAATGGCCTATTCGGGCCAAATTCCCTATATTCGGCGCATGAAAAATCAGTGGTGGAAAGAAAGCGTCATTTACCAAATTTATCCTCGTAGCTTCAATGATAGTGATGGAGACGGTATTGGAGATCTCAAAGGCATCATAGAGAAGGTCCCCTATTTAAGCAATTTAGGCATAGATATCCTCTGGCTAAGCCCAATCTACCAATCTCCTAACGATGATAACGGCTATGACATTAGCGATTATTACAACATCATGACAGAGTTTGGCAATATGGCTCAGTTTGATGAGCTACTTAGCCTACTCCACAAACACAACATTCGACTCGTCATGGACTTGGTCGTCAATCACACTTCTGACGATCACCACTGGTTCAAAGAGGCCCGAAAAAGCAAAGACAATCCCTTTCATGACTACTACGTCTGGAAAGAAGCTCCCAAAGGACAGCTACCCAACAACTGGAAGTCCTTTTTTAGTGGGCCGGCCTGGGAATGGAACGAAGCTACCCAAGAATATTACCTCCACCTCTTTACCCGTCGGCAACCTGATCTAAACTGGGAAAATCCCAGCGTGCGTCAAGAAGTATACAAAATGATGCGTTTTTGGCTGGACAAAGGCATCGATGGTTTCCGCATGGACGTAATATCGCTCATCTCCAAAGATTTAAGTTTTGCCGATAAAAACTGGGAAGCAGTAGCTGGCGATCCTGGAGCAGCATATGCCAACGGCCCGAGGGTGCATGAATTCCTACAAGAGATGCATCGTGAGGTTTTGCAGCATTATGATATCATGACGATTGGCGAAGGCCCAGGTATCAGTCAAGAACACGCCAATGATTATGTGGGATCAGACCGCAATGAATTAAATATGGTCTTTCACTTTGGTCATATGTTCATAGACTTTAGTGAAGAGGGACGCTTTATTCCGGCGAAATGGAGTCGCCGAGACTTTTTCCGCATCTTTGAAGAATGGGACCAGACCCTTGGAGATCGAGGATGGAATAGTCTTTATCTAGGCAATCACGATTTTCCACGTATGCTTTCTCGCTGGGGCAATGACACCACCTATCGCAAGGAGTCTGCTAAGCTTCTCGCAACTTTGTTGTTCACGCTTCGCGGAACGCCTGGCATATACCAAGGGGACGAAATAGGCATGACCAATACGCCTTTTCAAAAAATTGAAGATTTCCGTGATGTAGATACGCTTAACCATTATCGAGATTGGGTAGCCGAAGGCAAAGATCCCGAAACCTTCGTCAAAACTGCCGCTTGGGTAGGTCGCGACCATGCCCGTACTCCAGTTCTTTGGGATGCCAGTCCCCAAGGAGGCTTTAGCAGTGGTGAGCCTTGGATTATGGTCAATCCCAACTATACCGAAATCAATGTAGAGGCTGCAGAAGCAGATCCCGATTCCATCCTCCATTATTATCGCAAACTGATTCGTTTCCGCAAGGAACATAAAACCCTGGTTTATGGAGAGACAGAGGTCCTACTTAATGCAGAAAGCAGTCCTATTTACGCTTTCAGGCGCTGGGATGAAGCCGCCGAGTTTTTAGTGGTACTCAATTTTGGTAATGAGTCTCAAAACTGTGATCTAGCGTTCCCCGCAGGGGCCCCGAGCCTCACCAATTACGCCAATATCAGCACATCAGCTCAATTAATGCCTTGGGAGGTGAGAGTTTATCAAGTTCGCTAGGCCTCTTGCTCAAACTGCTTTTTCATCGTCTCCAGTTCTGCTAGAAGAGGCATGATTTGTTCGCGATCTTTGCGTCCCTGTCGTCGCATACCCCAAATAAAGATGCCTGCCATAATGCTAAGCGTTCCGCCGACGGCGACAGCCTTAATCCAATCTGGTGTCGGTCCTAAGACTACCCAAGTATAAATAGCAATCAGGCCGCCTAACAGTAAGCCGTAAATCGGCATATGCACTTTGCTTACCTGAAGGTTGTAACGTAGCTTTCTTATCATTTCCGCTAAATATTTCCCAGGTTGCTCTTTGAGGGAATCGCTGACAGCTAACTCTCTCCGTCTCAATACTAGAGTCTGATAAGCCAACAATACTATCACCAAACCCACCAATCCTAAAGCGATCAAATTATCTCTCAGAAAAATGCCGCCGATAACCAGCAGGTAGACAATGGTCCCCATCAGCGTAAAGGTTACTTTGCGATTTTGCTTACTGATTTTCCCGGCTAATCCTTCAGTTTGAGCCATTAGATTGTTTTCATCTAGTGTCGGCAGCTGTTGAGATTGCCAGCTTTTTTGATATTCTTCTAGTTTCATGATTTCTGAGGATTGAGGATTTGACTAAGGCGATTTTTGATACGATTGATGCGGACACCTACATTGGAAACAGAGAGACTTAGAATCTCAGCAATCTCTTTATAAGCAAATCCTTCCAGATAAAGTCCCACCAAAGTCCGTTCTTCTACTTTGAGCATTTGAATAGCCTGATACAACATTTTTAAGTCATCTGAGAGTGCCTGATTTTGGCTAGCAGGTAGATTGAGATCATAGGCCTCGTGCCGACCTTGGTGTCGACTTTCTTTTTTATTGAAAGTGATCGCCGTATTGATGGTAACGCGATACAACCAAGTATAGACCGCTGCGTCTGCACGAAACTTAGGTAGGTACTGCCATACGTTGAGCAGCACTTCCTGAAATAGGTCATCTGTCAAGTCCGGCTGGTAGATCATGGAACGGCAGAGTCGATATAGGCGCTCTTTATGCTCGCCTAAAATCTGCTGAAATACCGCTTTTTGTTGAGTAGGGTCCACCGTTTTTTATTGCTTAGACAAAGCAAAGCTTAACTTTATTACAGCATAGTCAAATTTTTATGAATTCAGGGCCCTTCACATACCTATTTTTCTACGGCAGCCTCAAAAAAGCTTTCTCCATTCAGGATCAATTAGGCATTCGGGGTGCTCTTTCTTTTGTAGAGGAGGCTAGTATTGCAGGGCAATTATATGATTTAGGGCCCTATCCTGCCTTGGTAAAAGGAACAGGAACGGTATATGGGGAGCTTTTTGCCCTGAGAGACGAAAAGGTATTGACGATTTTAGACGAATACGAAGGCTTTGACCCAGATTCCCCCAAAACCTCCTTTTATATCCGGGAGTTGGCCTCCTGCGGAGAACGCTCAGTTTGGATTTATGTCTTTCAGGGAGATCTCCGCTTCGCGGAACGCTTAGAAGAAGGGATTTGGCCCAAGCCCTCTACTTAATCGAAACGGATGTCAGTATTGGGCAACCACTTTATTAGTTTTTCTCGTGCCTCATCACTTAGCGGATTGCCTTCAAGCCCTAAGAGCTTCAGCTTTTTTAGTTTCTGGATCTCGGGTGGCAAAGCCACAATACGATTATGTCCCAACTCCAAGGTTTCAAGCTCCGCTAGCTCGCCTATGCTAGAAGGCAAACCAATCAATTGGTTGTCAGCAATCGCTAGGGTTCGTAAGCTCGATAGCTTCCCAATCTGATCGGGTAGTTCGTTGATATCGTTATTGGACATGAAGAGTTGTTCTAACTCACGTAATTGTCCAATTTCCTTAGGGATGCTACTGATTTGATTGCCAAATATTTCGATGCTTTTCAGTTTTTGCATTTTGAAAAGCGGCTCGGGAAAGTCTGTCAGCTGGTTGTATACCAGATCTATTTCTTGCAAATAATTGAGCTTACTGATAGATACAGGTAAAAATCTTAACTGATTATTGGCCAAGCCCAGATAGCTAAGCTTAGGCAATAATACCAAGCTAGGTACAACCTCCTCCCATGCTAAAGCGGGATTTTTTGACAAATTGAGGGATTCGAGGCGATAGAGACGCTCTACTGAAGAAGGCAATGTTTTAAGGTTATTGCCCTGCAAGTCCAGCGTATGCAGCGAAGGCATACCCTTAAGATGATTAAAAGCCTCCTCCCAATTTTGGATCTGGTTCCGAGCGATGGAAAGCTCTTCCAAATGCGAAAGGGCCGCAATTTGCGGCGGAAAGCTCTCCAACATATTGTTGGTGAGATGCAATACCTTGAGCGACTTCAATTGTGCAAATTCAGAAGGTAGCCTTCTGATGCGATTATGATCAAGATACAATTCTTTGAGTTGAGTCAATTGCCCAATTTCAGGTTCTACGATACGAATAGTATTGAATTGACTATGCAACACCTCTAAGTGGGGCAATTTGCCAAGGGTACGCATGACATCTCCCCAGCTTTGGAAATAATTTTCGCTGAGATCAAGCCATTGTAACTGCTGAAAACTGATAAACTCTTCGGGTAAAACGATCAAGCCCTCCCCATATAGATTGAGTTTATACACAGAATCTATATGAGGATTGGCCTCTTGAATCGAATTGTACGTTGGAGCAAGATATAGGGCCTCGCGGCTTAGTGCTTGGTGCTGTGGTGGAGTACCACAGGCCATCAGCAGTAAGATGCCTGCCCAAAAAACTCTTATCATCCTTCCTTCTTTACCTTTGCGTGTTATGCATTACTAAAGTCAAGAAGTCTGCCAAAACATCCTATAAGTTGTGTTTAAGCGATAAAATATGGGGTATATATGGTAAACCTTCGAGTTTCAAAGGATTCCAACCCTAAGCGAGAAATACCATCTTTGAGATAAAAATGATATCTTCTATATGATATCGGACTGAATTTCTATGCTTAAAAACAGATAAAATCTATTACTATGAGTTGGTTGTATTCAATTTTAATCGGAGCCGCAGCTGGTTATTTAGCTGGTCGCGTCATGAAAGGTAGTGGCTTTGGAGCCTTAATCAATATCCTTTTAGGTATCGCGGGTGCAGTCGTTGGTGGCTGGGCTTTTGGCATTCTGGGACTAGCTTCCTCAGGAGGAATTATTGGTTCTCTAGTAGTTTCTTTTGTCGGGGCTGTCATCATCTTATTTGTAGCGGACCTCTTTAAAGGGAAACCGAAGAGTTGACAACTTGAAAATATTTAAAAAAAGCCTCTACTGTCGAAGTAGAGGCTTTTTTTATAAATCAGGGGCTTGCCAACGGCCGCGAGCCTTTGTACTCATCAAATGAGCTTTGCTGTAATATTTAAAGGGAAGGTTTTTATCCATCAAATGGCTCTTTTGAGCGAGATCCCAGCGTTCTCCGAAGGATAAGCCTTCCTCTAAGCCGTTATTGAAACTCGCTACCGCCTCCGTCCAAAAGATAGTGAGCGTCTCATGATAGCCCCCTTCAGGAGTATTTTTACCGCCGACAGCAGCATTGTAAGTGATAATACCAGATCTGAGGTAGCAAAGCGCAGCATCTAATCCATGATGATAGATGTACCAAAGTGCAGTGCGGATGTGAGCTGCATGTGTCCATTCTGAAACGGGCAAAGTAGCCGCTTCAAATTGTTGGATGAAGTCTTGAATTTGCATAGTGTAATAGGTCAGATGTCGACTTACGCATTCAAATTCAATAGGTTACTACTTTGTGCTTATACTTGACCGCAGACTATCACGTAAATCCGGCCACTTGAGCCAATAAATATTTGCAGAGCCGTTTTGTGGCTGATCAATAAGCTCACGCAAAGCCTGATAATCCAACTTTTCCGGATAGTGAGACTCTAGAGAATGGCGTTCGCTGGTGAAGTAAAGAATGGATTCGTCAGGACTAATAAAGGGGCAATAATCCAGAAAAGGAGAATTGACTTTTGGACCGAGATTTTGGGCGGGTGTCCAACTGCCATCCTCATTCGCAAAACTTACGTACAGATCGCCTCGCCCCATATCATCCTCACGGCCGTAAGCAGTAAAAAGCAAGTATCGTTCTTGAGGATCAATAAAGGCATTAAATTCATAAGAAGTAGAGTTAATATTTGAATCTAGTGGTATAGGCTCGAGATAAGCGTTCCGCGAGTAGCGGGCCACATAAATATCCTCTCGACCAATAGCATCCTCATAAGCCGCAGTAAAATAAAGGTTGCCATTTGCTGCCACTGAGGGGTAAAAATCGTCCTTTTCACGATTGACTACTGGACCCAAAGCTTCTGGCTCCCCCCAAGCATCGGCCAATCTTTGGACCCTCCACATATTGACAGGCCCAGATTCAGCATTAGATTCTAACGGACGAGTTGAGGCAAAATATAGGTATTCCCCATCCGGCGAGAAAAAGGGCTCAAGATCACGATACTGTCCTGAAAAGGGCGCAATCTCTGGTTTAGACCAAGTGTCATTTAGGCTGCTTTGCAGAACGATTGCACTAAAAACGGAGCGAAATGAAGTCAGAGTATATAAACGTAAATCACCTTGAGGACTGATCGCTAGGTCCCTTTGATAAGCAGGATCAGCTAAATCTGGGCAAAGTCTGGCAAACTCTGTAGGCAAATGGGGGGTGTTAGATTGCGGGCTTTGGCAAGCAAAAACCAAAAGTAAACAAAGTAGTAGTAAACGGTCCATGCCAAAAAAATAGTGGCAGAATGCGCTAGATCCTATCCAAAGCGGAAAATTGGCAAGAAAAAAAGGCCTTTAACTCTCTATTCAAGCCATTGGGCAAGCTGTGCCTTAAACTCCTGAAGCGAAGATTGATGCAAAAATTGCTTGTAATGCTTATCGCCTAAACAGATTTTTTATCAAAAAACGTTTTGAGACATTGAATTAGCCTCAAAATCAGCCAAATATGCCCCA
>CAZHOC010000028.1:9749-15768 GCA_964534295.1 uncultured Bacteroidia bacterium
AATGCCTCGCTACAGTTTCAGTTATATACTTATCCTACTGCTTCCCCTTTCCTTTAATTTTCAGCTAAAGGCTCAAGACCAAAGTCGAGATAGCCTAGAAATAATTTTGCCCCAACTTGCTGATGACTCCAGCAAGGTAGAAACACTGAATGCTTTGGCTAAAAAATGGATCGATTATGATCTTGGCAAAACAGAGCAGTACCTTTTAGCAGCATTAGCAATCAGCGAAGAACTCGAGGACACGAATGAAATCGCTAACATCCAATTTCAATTAGGTACAGTAAAAAACCTCCAAAAGAAGTATCCTGAAGCCATTGAGTATTTGCTCAGCAGTAAGCGGGGGCATCTTGTATCAGGCAATCAGAGAAGTTTGGCCGCCATCGAATACAATTTGGGAGGCATTTATAGTGATTTGGGTGATTTTGAAACTGCTATTAATCATTTTCAAGCTAGCCTCGCAACCGATAGTTCGAGTAAAAACAAAGCTTACGTTTATGGTCATCTGAGCTTTATATATAACAATCTAGGGGAAGCAGAAGAAAGCAGGCGTTACAATCAACAAAGCATAGAGACAGCGCAGGCTTCGAGCGATCCCCAACTTCAGGCCTGGACATATGTGGCCCGGTCTAACAAATACCTAGGGGAAGGAAAGTGGCAAGAAGCGATGCAGGTGGGTGAAGAAGCATGGAAATATATAAATACCCAAGAGCTTAGTAACTATCGAGAGACCATTTTAGAAATCATGGCAGAGGCGGCCCTTCAGCTGAAGGATTATCAAACAGCCCTCAAACATATTCAATCCTCCATCCAATTATTTGAAAAGCAAAGTGGCAAGCCCTTAATCACTCAACTGGTCCTGCTAGGGCAGATTTACTACGATCAAAAAAGATACTCTCTTTCCTTGCAAGCATTAGCAAGAGCTCTTTCACAGGCCAGGGAGCAAAAAATCGAAATCTACAATTCGAGGATCTACGAGCTGCAAGCTCAAAACTATCTTTCCTTGAAAGATTACAAAAATGCTTTTGAGGCTAGTCAGATGCAATTGCAGGCCGAAAGCCATCTCCACGAAAAGAATAACAGCGAAGCACTGGCAAAAATGGAAGCGCGCTTCCAAATCAAGGAAAAAGAGGCTGAAAATCAGCGCCTTAAACAACAGGCTATCACCCAATCTAAGCAGTTAGCCCTAAGCCAAGATATAGTTGGCAAACAAAAAACCATCTCCAGAATCACGGTCTTTGGATTGGTGCTCGCAACTCTAATGCTATTTTATGTCTTCCGCCTTTGGCGAAGACTTCAGCATTCCCACCAAGCGCTAGAACAAAAGTCCTTTGCTTTGGCAGTCTCCAAAGAGCAGGCAGAATCTGCTACCAAAGCAAAATCAGAATTTCTATCTGTGATGAGTCATGAAATCCGCACCCCTATGAACGCAGTGATTGGCATGACGAATCTTCTTTTGGATGAATCTCCCCGCAAAGACCAATTTGAATACCTAGATACCTTAAAGTTTTCTGGCAAAAATCTCCTCAGTCTCATCAATGACATACTGGACTTTAGTAAAATAGATGCCGGTAAACTTACGCTAGAAGGCGCCAATTTTGACCTCCAAAATCTCGCCCATAACATTTGTGCCACCATGAAGGTCAAGGGTGATGATAAGGGAATCGAGCTGAATTGTTTTTATGATCCTGCGCTTGCCAAAGGGTACATTGGGGATAGTGTCCGATTAGGACAAGTGCTGACCAATCTTATGGGCAATGCGGTGAAGTTTACAGAAAAGGGAAAGGTAGAGCTCCGTATTGAACAGAGTAAGACCGATAAGATACTTTGCTCCATCAGCGATACGGGCATCGGTATCCCCGAGGAAAAGCAGGCACACACTTTCGAGCCTTTTTCCCAATCTGGAGAAGATACTACGCGCAAGTTTGGGGGTACAGGCCTGGGCTTAACCATCTCTCGTAAATTGGTTGAATTGATGGGGGGAGAGCTATCTCTTCGCAGTAAAATCCAGCAAGGAAGTACCTTTTTCTTCGAAATTAGCCTTCCTATCGCTAAAGATTTTGTTTCCCCCTCCACTCAGGGACAATTAGGCGATTCGCTGGATTTTGGCAGCTTGGCAGGAATGCGTGTTTTGGTCGTCGAAGACAATAAGATCAATCAAAAAATAGCGCAAAAATACCTGCAGAAATGGAATGTAACAGTATCAATCGCCAATAATGGCGAGGAAGCTCAAACCCTTTGGCAAGAGGAGGTATTTGATTTGATTCTCATGGACATTCATATGCCAAAGCAGGATGGCATAGAAGCAACTAAGGCGATTCGGCAAGCAGAAGCAAAGAGCCCCATCAAACAATCCACTCCAATTATCGCATTTACCGCCTCGGTCATTGAGGAAGAGATCAAAAGCTTCCTTGCCGCAGGTATGGATGATTGGATCAGCAAACCATTTGATCCGGCGGTCTTGTATCAAAAATTGGGCAAATATGCCCCTTCAAGCATAAAGCAAAGACAATCAGTGGATTAGTAGGAATTCACTGAGTGTCTTCTTCACATTGTCCCGCCTTGAAGTAACATTTCATCTTGAGCTCAATCTTTTCTCTGGTGCTATCAAGAGGAGAAGGGTCCGCGAGCCAATAAATGGGGGCCGTCTCGAACTCTACAAAACCGAATAAGGTATCTCGATTGTCTTTTGAGGGCATATCATTTAAGATAAGTTTAGTCTTTTCACTTTCGACCCTTCCCAATTTGATTAAGGGGCCATTGGGAGTATGGGAATACCATTGGTCATAAACATGAAAACTATTTATGTAATAGGCCTTTGCCTGCTTATTGATGATTTTCACCTTGAAACCGTTGGGGTTTTCTCCATAGGATCCTAAAATACTGATGACGTCCTCTTCTATTTTCCAGCAAGCCGAAAAAGGCCTGCTCATCGGCTCGACAAATGTATTAAAGTACACAGTATCATGCTGCAAGATCCTTAGATGAAGGTTATTGGGATATTGATCTGGCCAATAATAATGCGAGCTACTATCTACTTCGGCAAGCAGCTCTCTAACCTCCCACTCTACATTAGGCTCCAACTGGATGTTTTTGTGTAAATAAACTTGCCAAAGACTAGCTACCAAAATGGCAAAAAGGATGAGAGGGATCTCAAATGAGTTTCTGTATGATTTTTTCATGTGTTTTGTGGTAAAAGTGTTGATTCTGAGATGTGAGATTGAGAATCTAGTCAGCCCCATTGGGCCAATATTTCCTCTTTTCAAGTCTGAGTTTTCTGAGGGTGTTTACTCCCGAAAGCTTTCGGGACGCGGAACGCTTATCTCTGTTGGGCGGCATGCTTGCACGCCCCTACAGATCGCTCATATGCATGCCGCAGCTTTATGATAAGCGTTCTGCGTAGCAGTAAACCAAAGCCTAACCCTATCTACGATCATTGAGTTGGATCTGCACACCCTGGCTACCAAAGGCTGAAAGACGCCAAGTAAAGCGTAACATCACATACCTTCTCAAGGTCGTAACTCGCTCTTCTTCAAAGAAATTGAGCTGATTGCTGCGGTTGATCCCAATGTTTTGATTGAGCAAATCATAGCCTACTACTTCTATCCTTGCGCGATTATTTTCGAGGAAGCTATGGCCAAGCGAGGCCTCCCATAAGGCGATGTTTTGTGCCTCGGTAAAGGGTCCACTTGGAGGATTCACCCAATAGTCAAACTGTGAGGAGAATACCCATCTTTTTTCCTTATCAAAATTGATATTCAGGTCAAAAAAGTAACGCTGGTTGACAAAACTCTGATTGAGCTCTTCATTGACAGAATACTGACTCTGGTTATAGCTCAGTTCTCCACCGATGCGCCAATCAACCCGCTCCTTACGACGGTTTTCAATGCCCAAAGTAGTACTAGTAATCCATCTATCGGTGGTGTTTTCAAAAGCATTTACAAACACAATCCCACGATTGTAAGTAGCTTCTGCGTCTAGGTTTACCTTGATTTTGAGGGGTTTGATAGGGGTGCCAAAGCTGAGATAGGATCTGAGCACAATATCTTGTCCTACATTGACGGGTCTAATGGTCTGCCTGAACAAGGAGTCGATGCTACGAGAATTAGTGATCTTATTCTGAGTGTAGCGTAGGTTCAGGTTGAGAAAGAGATTGGTAAAACTAAACTGGTCAAAGATGAGCAGCTGGGTAGAAGCATTATGGGTATACTCCGCCTGCAGATCAGGATTTCCGAGGTAGATATTGAGCGGATCGGTATTGTTGACAAGTGGTTGTAATTGCTCCAGGGACGGTTCGCGAACCTCAGTATTGTAACGGAAAGAAATACTCTTAGCCGTAGCAAAATCATAGCTATATCGCATCGAAGGCAACCAATTGCGAAAGTCCTGAGTGATGAGAGTATCCTGAGAAAAAATCTCCCCAAGCAGTTTCGATTGCTGATAGTTTAGCCCCAGGTTAAACTGACTTTTCTTGCGATTGATGCGCAATGATAGCCCTCCCCGATTGTAGATATAATCTTTTTGAAAGTGGTTACTAAGGCCTTCGTTAAAGCTTTCTCCCGTCGGCAAACGGTCAAATACATCGCGGCGGGAGTTTTCCCCGAAGTTGCTATGCATGAAGTTCGCCTCGAGATAGCGACCTTTGCCCAAAGGCTCAGTATATGTAGCCCGACCGCTATAAGTTATCTGTTCAATAGTTTGTCCCTGATTTTGGTTTACGCTATCCGCGAAGGATACCACTGGCCCTTGGAAAAAACGATTGCGCGTAAATAAGTCCAAATCGCTCTGGTCATTCTGCGCCCCAAAGCTAGCGTTCGCCGTAAAGGCACGCCCAGCCTTCTTAAACCTCCGCAGCAGGGTCAAATTTGAACGAAGGTTTCCTCTATCGCCTAAGGTATTGCCATCGCTAAAACCGTCATTGGCAAGAATCTGCTCTGCATTAAATGATTGACTGAAGCGCTCAGAGGTATTAAGTGCATCTCGAACCCCAACAGTATTGCGCCAAGTCAATTTGGTCATGCTGTCGAGCTGCGTACGTAGAGTGAGGTTGATACTATGTTGATTGTATTGACTTAGCTGATCCTGCTCCGTTTCAGAGACAAAAGTCTGATCCCCCAGGAAGTTTTCGCGATAAACCTCTCTATCACGTCTGGTTTTGATATTGGAGTAGAGATAATTGAGAGAGAGCTCGGTCTTCTTGCTGATATCGTAGTTAAAATTGAGCCCTGCGCCCGCAGTATTGATAAGTCCTTGATTGTTGCCCATATCAATTGGCACAGAACCATCATCTTCAATAGTAAGACGCATTTCGCCCCCTCCTGCCATCAAGTTTTGCATACCGCCCATAAAATTGAGGTAATCGTTCAGCGAAAAGCCTGCCTCATTGATATTGTTCATCATGCCTAAAGCAGAAAACTGCAGGCGATTGTTAAAGCGATTAACATTGGCTTTGCCTTCATAGCGATTGTCAGTACCATAACCGCCCATTACCTTACCAAATACTCCCTGCTTTTTGTCTTCTTTAAGTTTCAGGTTGATGGTTTTCTCCTCATTGCCATCATCTACTCCTGTAAACTCTGCCGTCTCCGAGGCCTTATCAAATACTTGCACCCGCTCAATCGCATCGGCAGGTAGATTTTTGGTCGCCATTTGAGGATCATTACCAAAAAACTCTTTTCCGTCAACTAGGACCCGGCTTACCTCCTCCCCTTGCGCTTTGACGGTACCATCGCGCTGCACTTCCACTCCTGGCAGCTTACGTAAAAGTTCCTCTACATTATCACCCGGTTGGGTTTTGAAAGCATCCGCATTGTACTCCAAGGTGTCCCCATTGATAAAAATGGGAGTTCTCTCGCCCTCGATCACTGTCTCCCCCAAGGTGTACTCTGGATCATAGAGCTTGATGATACCGAGCTCGCGTTCGGCAAGGCCGCCCTCCACCAATAATGGCTCCGAATAGCGACTATATTGGATGGCAGAAATCTGCATCAGGTATTTCCCTTGAGGGATTTTCCGGAGTATT
>CAZHOC010000029.1:0-6028 GCA_964534295.1 uncultured Bacteroidia bacterium
CGCTTACCTGGAACTTTGGGGTATACAATATCTACAATCGCCTCAACCCATATGCCTATTTCATCGGCTTTGATGAGGATCAGGTGCTACCCAATGGCGATCCGCAACCTGCTTTGATCAAGGTATCCTTGTTCCCCATTATCCCTTCGATCAGTTTGAGCTTTAAGTTTTAGTCAGCTTCGCAGAACGATTAGTCAATAGCTGAAGCTTTGAGTTCTTGAAGTGTTGAATCATGAAAAACCAAAAGATTCTCCTACTCAAGAATGCCATCCTTCAGCCATTCTTCAAAACGATTATTCTCATGAAATCATTACCGATATATATCCTTTTTGCCACCGTGCTAGGGCTCTTTGCCTGCCAGACCACGCTGGATGTACCACTTCCGCCACACGAAACTAAATTGGTACTCAATGCTTTTTTAGAGCCTGGAGAACCCCTCGATCTGTATCTAACTCGTAGCTATGGCCCTTTGGAGGTGCCAAGTATTGAGGAAATTCTAATCACTGATGCAGATGTTCAAGTCAGTATTGATGGGCAGGATGTGGGCGCCTTTGTCTATCGGGATACCGCCTTCTTTCCCGGAGCGACTGACAATGATGTCTCTGGGAAGTACTTCAATGCTACCACCCCCCAATCTGGACAAACGGTATCAGTCAACATCAGTCATCCTGATTACGATGCTATTCAGGCCAGCACTTTGATCCCCAATCCTATCAATATTGTAGATGCTAGCATCGATCAATATATCCTGCGGGAAATCTTTCCTGATGGTACAGGACGTTTTCAGTCTCTGCTTAATCTAACGATCGATGATCCCGCCGGGATCAACAATTATTATGTCATTGATGCCGATATCGAATATGAAGACCCTGCTTTTCCAGGCCAGGCCTTGAGAGCCTTTGCCAATGTACAAGGTGTG
Organism: uncultured Bacteroidia bacterium; assembly: GCA_964534295.1. Taxonomy (GTDB): domain Bacteria; phylum Bacteroidota; class Bacteroidia; order J057; family J057; genus JBCAWW01. The sequence continues at coordinate 920 of CAZHOC010000029.1, forward strand.
GCTCGACTGGGCGATCAAGGGGTTTATACCACCGATGGAACTCTCTTTAGCGACGAGGAATTTGATGGACAAACGGCAACAATTCAGTTGCTCTGTGAGTTACCAAATTCATTCAACGATCCAGCTTCGATCCAGCCACTTGACATCAAAAAGATATTTATTTACTCACTTTCCGCGAGTGAAGCCTACGCTAGATATCAACTAAAATTGCAAGATCAGCAAGGCGGCTTGGGTGGAATTAACATTCTGCAAGCAGAACCGGTAATTGTCTATTCAAATATTGAAAATGGATATGGAATTCTAGGGGCTTCCGTAGCAGCTTTAGATACCATTTCGCAGTAGGGTAAAGGCTAAGCTAGATTGTTTGAATAATCATACACTCAGTACGAAATATCGTACCTTGAGCTGGTTATACTTATAAGCTAACATATGAGACTTACTTTACTTACGCTGTGTATGGGCCTGCTGCTATGCAGTTTCAATACACAAGCCCAATCCGTTTGGCAAACCATTGATAAAACCGCAATACCCAATTCTTTAAAGCAAGAACTCCAGCCTACGAAGTTTAAAATTCTATCGCTGGATCTGCCTAGCGTGCGTCAAGCTCTACAGCAAGCTCCGCACGAAAGCAACATGTCCTTGTCTCAGTCAAACTTTGTGCTCCCTTTGCCAATGCCAAATGGGTTAACACAAGATTTCAGATTGCTTGAGTATGATGCCATGGAAGCAGGCTTAGCCGCTAAGTTTCCTTCCTTTCATACCTATTATGGAGTAGCGGTCAATGATCCTCACCTAAAAGTACGAGTAGACATTACCGCCAAGGGTTTGAGAGTGATGGGGACCTCCCACGCCGGACAGTGGTTTGTCGATCCATATGCGCAAGGTAATACGGAGTTTTATATCGTTTATGCAAAAGCTGACTATCCAGCACCCACTAACTGGAGCTGTGATTTTGATGAATCTTTTATCCGTCCCTCCGGGCATAATCACTCCACTCAAAGCAGAGCAGGAGATTGCCAACTAAGAGTGTATCGCTTAGCCATGGCAGCCCGGGGTGAGTATACCACTTATCATGGTGGTCTAGCGGGTACCTTGTCTGAATTCGTCAATGTGCTTAACCGCCTTAACGAAATGTATGAGCGAGATTTGAGCGTTCGCTTACAGCTGATCGCTAACAATGACGTCATCATCTATACCAATGCTAGTACAGACCCTTATTCTGGTGGGGTAGGGGCCAACCTAGGGCAAAACCAAAATAACCTAGACGCTGTTATCGGCCCTGCTAACTATGATGTTGGACACGTAGTCGGTTCTGGTGGCGGAGGGGGTGTCGCTTTTTACGCCAGTATTTGTGGCAGCGGTATCAAGGCAAGAGGGGCAACCTCACTCGGTAATCCTACTGGCGATCCTTTTGTAATTGATTATGTAGCTCACGAGCTCGGGCACCAGTTCGGCGGTAGCCATACCCAAAATAACAACTGTAACCGCGTAAACGCGGCGGCTTACGAACCCGGTAGTGCGGCCACTATCATGGGCTATGCAGGCATATGCTCACCTAATGTGCAAAACAACAGTGATGCGATGTTTCACTCTTACAGCATGTTTGAGATGCAACAAACCATCCTAGGTAGTTGTGGAACCATTGTCTCTACTGGCAATACTGCTCCAACTATTGACGCCGGGGCGGATTACATCATCCCACATTCTACTCCTTTTGTGCTTACCGCTGAGGCCAATGACCTCAATGACGATGCGCTGACCTATTCGTGGGAACAATATGACAACGAGATCGCCACTATGCCTCCAAGCGCCAACTCTACCGTTGGACCTGCATTCAGATCTTATTTGCCAACTCCAGACCCAAGCCGGACCTTTCCCCGACTGCTGACGATTGTCAATAATCTTACCCCCACTTGGGAACGCTTATCAGCAGTGGGTAGAAACTATAACTTTAGAGCAACCGTCCGCGACAATGCCCCAGGGCATGGTTGTACCGCTGAGGATGATATGGTGGTAACGGTTCACGGTACCGCTGGTCCATTTGTAGTTACCTCTCCTAATACGCCTGGTATCTGGCCCGCTGGCAGTCTACAGCCCGTTAGCTGGAATGTAGCCAATACAGACCTCGCTCCGATCAATTGTCAGTTAGTGGATATCTATTTGTCAACCGACGGTGGGTTTACTTATCCAGTACTTTTGGCAGGCCAAGTACTCAATGATGGTTCTACTACTGTGCAAGTGCCCAATCTACCTGGTACCACGAATCGAGTAAGAGTGCAAGCACACGACAATATCTTCTTTGATATCTCTAACCAAAACTTTACGATCACTGCCGCTACTGCACCGGCTATCTATTTCAATATGGATCCTAGCTATCGTTTGCTTTGCTCTCAAGATAGCTTTGAGGTACAGATAGCTCTAGATAGTATGGGCGGAGTGATGAGCCCAGTAGACCTCACTAACGTTCCTCCTGGGGTTACAGTGAGCTTTTCAAACTCTCAGGTCAGTTTGGCGGATACTGTAATGGCAAGATTCGTGGCTTCTTCTGGGGTCGCTGCCGGTATCTATCCGATTATCATCACTGCTGCAAATAGCAATGGGATAATCACCAGCCAGAGTTTCGATCTTGAAATAAGCGCCGCCAGTGTGGCCAGTGCGCCGGTGATCGCCATTCCGGGGGACCAAGCCACCAACGTAATTACTGAACCGACTTTTATTTGGCCGCCAGCAGTAGGCAATGGGGCTTATGACTTGGAAGTGTCTCTTAGTCCAGCCTTTGATAGTTTGATCATATTTGAAGAGGCTTATGTTGGCACCCAATTGCTCTCCCCTGAGAAGCTAGAAGCAGGGCAAGTTTATTACTGGCGCCTCCGGACCTACAATGAATGTGGCAAAGGCCCTTATTCGGTTGTCAATGCATTCCAAACTGCCGTAACCGTTTGTAAAGAATATAATCCTGGCTTCCTGCCAGTAGTAATTACTAGCAATGGTACTCCTACGGTAGGTTCTTTGGTAATTGTCCCCGATAGCTACCCGATCAGCGATGTCAACGTCAAAAATCTTGACATCACTCACGACAATATCGGTGAACTCTCCATTACCCTCAGTAAGCCGAATGATGCCGATGCAGAGCTCTTTTCAAGCGTCTGTAATACCTCTACTAGCTTTTACAATTCTTTCGACGATATAGGCTTAGCCCAGCCCATTCTTTGTCCTGCAGATGATAGTCTGACCTATCAGCCGATTGAGTCATTCTCTGCCTTTGACGGCTTTGATGCATCAGGTCCTTGGACCCTACAGGTTAGCGACAATGTGGATGGAGGTGCTGGATTTGTTAATAATTGGACGCTGGAAATCTGTAAAGATACCTTGCCAGCGGGTCCTCCTAGCTTGCTCAATCGGCCCATGACAGTCTTCCAAGGTGAGCTAAAAACGCTGCCTAATACCCGTCTTGCCGCCAGCGTGGCTAGTTTGACCAATCAAGATGTGAGCTATACTTTATTGTCATTGCCTAGCCGCGGTGAGTTGATCCTCAATAACCAAGTGCTTGCTATCGGGTCTCAGTTCAGCCAAGCTGATATTGACAATGCCTTGATTACTTATCAGCATGATAGCTCTGCTGTTTTGACGGATAACTTCCTCTTTAGCGTCTTGGATGCAAATGGTGGTTGGATTCCGACTGAGACCTTCAATATCAACGTTTGGTTGACAGACGTAGAGCCAGAAGCAAACGATTTTGTCCAGTGGAACCTCCGTCCTAACCCAGCTCGTGATCACGTATCTATCTCTTTGGATGCAGTGCGCACTGAAACGCTAAATGTGAAAGTCTTAAATCTCACGGGTCAAGTGATCGCTACTGAGCAATTTTTCATGCAGGCAGGGACGAGCCGTGAAAGTACGCTTTCCACTCAAAACTGGGCTGCAGGAGTGTATCTAGTGGAGGTTTCTGGTAGCAATTGGCGCGATGTCAAGAAGCTAGTAGTTACTCCTTAGTTTCTTCTGCTGATTTTTTAGGTTTTACCGCTTCGCGGAACGCTTATATTGTAAAAATAATATTACCCAGAGGTGAAAATTGTGCCTCTGGGTATTTTGTATATGGCTAATTGCTGATTTAATGTAACTATTTTAGCTAATTGCAGTTGGTATAAATAAGGTGACAATAGTTTCAATTACTTTTGAAAACAAGCAATTAGATTATATTGAGGTATGCAACTAGCAGAAGCTAAGGAGAAGTTTATTCAAGAATGGGGTACTTTGGGCTCCAAATGGGGCATTAATCGTACTATGGCCCAAGTGCACGCCCTATTGCTGATCTCACCCCAATCCCTCTCTGCCGATGATATCATGAGCACCCTCAATATCTCCCGCGGCAACGCCAATATGAATCTCCGGGCGCTGATCGATTGGGGATTGGTCAAAAAAGAACACAAATCAGGCGAAAGAAGAGAATACTTCTACGCCGAAAAAGATATCTGGGAAGTCGCCCAACAAGTAATCGTGGAGCGACGCAAACGAGAACTCAAACCCGTACTCAAAGTACTCGAGGAGGTCAAAGAAGTGGAGAGCGGCGGCGATGAAGCCGAACTCAAAGCTTTCGCTGACTCTGTAGGTGATCTCAGCAAAGTGATCAACCAAGCCGATAAGTTCCTCGAAGTAGTGGTCAAAGCTGACCGCAACTGGTTCTTCAATACCCTCATAAAAATGTTTGACCGCTCAGTGAAATCCTGATGCGGTCATTTTTTTTAATATAAACTTTCAAAACTTTTTGAAAGTTCTAAACTTATGGTTTATAATTGCGTAACACAAGTGTACTGCTAATCATTGACACTATGTTCGCAATCCTGAAATCATTTTTCCCCGATCGGATAGTCGCTTCTGAAGTACGTCTCGTCGCCTTTGCCCTCACCTTAATCAATCTGATTCCCGCCGGTTTTGGGGCCATGTACTTTTTCACGGTCCTGCCTCTCCCTGGCCTTTTGGTCTTTTGGCGGCAGTTACAAGTCGCCAGAGCGCAAAAAATTGAGGACAACATTGTCGATACTGCTGCCATCAGCATGGTGTACAATTTCTGTTTACTACTGCTAATGGTGGCTATTGGAGGCAAAGACA
>CAZHOC010000029.1:6049-13234 GCA_964534295.1 uncultured Bacteroidia bacterium
CCGCTCATTGCCTATCTCGCCAGTACCATTGGCCTCAATATGCTGCTCGTCAGAGTTTACAAAGAGTCTTTAACCACTAATCCGACTCTCAAATGAACGAGCCAACGCTAAAGGTCCCCTTGCCCTATATCGCCCGGACCGCGAGCATCTTACTCGTACTACTGAATGCCATCGGTGCCTTTGTCGGTTTATGCTTCTTTTGGACTGGTTTTCCCATCCCCGCTTTAGTGGTATATGGCATATTGGTCGGGATCGCTTTTGGCAATCGCTCCACCTACTTAGCCAAGGCCGCTGGTATCACTGGCCTGTTGTACAACTTTGCTTTAGCCTTCTATTGCTATGACACTTCAAAACTCAGCTTTATGGACTGGCTAAGCAATGATTTGACTTTCGCCGATCCATGGGGATCCTTGCTGACCTCATTTGGCTACTCTATTAGTCTTTACGTCTTATTTCTCTATTCGCTCTTTAGCCCTACCTCTCGTTTCAATCCTCCAGTGTTTGATTAGAGCCACTTCGTGGAACGCTTAAACATGAAAGCTATGCTAAACAAAATCAAAAACCGCCTTGCTTCTGGTATCCTTCCCGCTGATGTCCGCCTAGTCTTCATCTCCATTGCCATCATCAATTTGCCTGGAGCGCTCTTTGGTGGACTTTTCTTCTGGACTATTTTACCACTTCCGGCGCTAATTATCTATGGTTTTGTAGTCGCCTTGGCCTTCGGCAAAGGTTCTGTCTCCACGGCCAGGGGGATCAGTTCTGCGGCTGTCATCTACCACGCCATCTTATTAGCGCTCCTGTTCTTTCAGATTTATGAAACAGGTGGATTTAGTTCAGGAGAAGTAATATGGGCTCGTTTGGGAGTCATCAGCTATATCGCTGGGCCCATGGGACTTTATCTCTTAGCCCATCGTTTGCTCAAAGAAACTAATAATACCGAAAGCCATGCTTAGTTCCCTCCGCCACAAAATGTCTCAAGGTAAACTGCCCTTTGAGGCGAGAATGATCAGCCTTGCCCTGCTCGCGGTCAATATTCCCTCCGCTGTCCTAGGTGTCATGTTTTTTTGGATCATTTTGCCGATACCCGGACTCATCCTCTATGGTTTTGTGATAGCCATAGCCCTTGGTAAGCTCTCCGAACCTGCTGCTAGCATGACCGCTATTCTAAGCACCATTTATCATGGTCTACTCTTAATTCTCTTGTTCGGAGCTGGTGCAAGCTTTACTAGCCATGATATCACGGATCTTTATCTACTCATGATCCCAATATCGAGTATTGGCTTTGGTATGCTGATGCTCAATGCGCTCAAAGAACTAAACCCCACAATCCATGAAAAGGCTTAAGACCCTCCTCAATTGCTTGATCGCTGCGCTCGTTACGGCTGCCTTCGGGGCTGCCCTGAGTGATTATTTCCCCGAGATAAGCGTTCGGCGAGGAGCCGTACAAATGCTCCTCATGGCAGGCACTGGCTGGATCTTACTGCTAACGCTTGCTCCTTTTCGCCTCAAAAATTGGAGCGACTATTGGGCCCAGTTGAGCATCATTATGTTAGTTGGGGTGAGTCTTTTGCTGCCTTTCATATTGCTGCAGTTTCTCTTTGGTCCCATGCCTTACTGGCTACCGGTGGTGAGCGTTCTGCTCAGCAGTCTCAGTATGCTATATCTCCACTCCATATCCGTCTCTATGCTACAAATAAGCCGCTATTGGACCGGTGCTTGGTTCTTGGCCTTGCAATCCACAGCGGCCTTTTGGGTTTACTTTTTTCATCTGCGATAACACAAAAAATCATGTATAGTCCTCTCAAACTATTGCCACTCCGCTTCAAAGGGGAGCTGCACGACATCGTCTTGGTCAATTTTAGCGTTGATATGGCAGAAGTAGCCGACCAAGTGCCCGCTGATATCCGCATCCGGAACTTCGATGGGCGGGCCATGATTTCGACGGTCAACGTCAAACTCAAGCAAATGCGCCCCTCATTCATGCCCAAGTGGAGTAGCTTTGATTATCAGCATATAGGTTTTCGGCTTTTGGTAGAGGATAAGCACTATTATGAGGGGCAGGCGAGCGATCGTGGGATCTACTTCCTCAACTCCTTTACTACTCGTGCCCTCATGGCGATGGGAGGGGCATTGTTGACAGATTATCGCTTAGAAACCGCCGAGATATTTAATGATCAACATTCCTTAGACCTGCGCAAAGGCGCAAACATTCTTTCTTATCGGGTAGCCGAAAATCGAGCGCCCGAACAGCACAATCATGAATTGCTCCAGACCATAGGAGCGATCGACCGAGCCTACAGTAAATTGGGTGCGAAAACTCGAGTTACTCAAATCATGCGAGAGAAGTGGCCGCTGGCGCCAATGGAGGCGCTGGACTTCCGGACCAACTTCTTTTGCAGCGCTCGCTTAGAGGGCATTTTTCGGGTCCCAGAAACGATTTATTACAATTGGTTACCTGCACGAAATATTTCTGACAAAAAAAATGACACAAAAAGAATCAAATTGCCCAAAATATCCGTTATTAAGGCATGAGGATACCTGTTGTAGCCGGTACTATCGATCGTCGCATACTGATCAACTATCGAGTTGAGCTCAGCGTGCTGCGCAAGATATTGCCTTCCCCTTTTCGCCCGACCGTGGTGGATGGCTATGGCATTGCCGGTATCGATCTACTTCGCCTCAAAAATCTTAGAGTCAAGGGCTTACCCAATTATCTTGGCTACACCTCCGAAAATGCGATTCACCGTATTTCCGTAGAGTGGGATGAATTGGGACATACTCAAAGAGGTGTTTATACCCCTCGCTTAGAGACAGATTCTTTCACTACCAGCATGGTAGGCAGCCGCGTTTTTCCGGGCTTCCATCACTGGTCTAAGTTTAAAGTGGATGAAAGCGAAGATCAATTTAATATCATCGTCAAGCATGATGGTCAGCAAATGATTAAGTTGGAGGCTAGGTTACGTGATCGCTTCCCCATGGAATCCATCTTCCGGCACATGCCCAAGGCTTCTCGCTTTTTTGCGGGAGACAGGATCGCTTATTCGCCTCGCTTTCAGACCAGTATTTTTGACGGGGTGCAACTCAAATGCCGTCGCTGGAAGTTAGAACCGCTGCAGGTCAACGCCCTCGATTCTCAGTACTTCGAGCAAAAACAGATGTTCCCCAAGGGTTCGATCTTCTTTGATCATGCTACTATCATGAGAGGCATAGAGCATGAGTGGCATTCTTGTGGAGACCTTATCGCTTCCCGTCCCATCCGTTTGGGAGGCTTTTTACTATGAACGTATTTTTTTTAGGTGGAAGTGGTCAGATTGGCTTTCCTACGGCTTGCCGCTTCGCGGAACGCTTCCCCCAATACCAAGTCTGGGCGAGCTCACGCGCTGGACAGGCGCCAGGACCTACTCCTGATAATTTGTCTTTTCTTGCCTTTGACCCATTTAGCGATGATTGGTCGCAGTTACCAAAAGTAGATTTGGTCTACAACTGTGTGGGGCAGATCAGAGCATCCCAAGCAATGTCTTTTGAGCGCATCCATTTGGGGATGAGCAAATTGCTAGTGCAACATCGAGCAGAGATTGGCAATCCCCGGATCGTACAATTATCGGCCCTAGGGGCAGGAGAGCATCCCAAAGTACCTTTCCTCGCTACCAAGGCACAAGCTGACGAATGGGTGCTCAAGGAGGCAAATAGCTATGTGGTGAGACCTTCTATTGTTTGTACGGCCAATACGATGTTGCTCCGTAAACTGAAGCAATTGGGGCGTATCAGTCGCTTTTTGGGGGGACGCTTGCTCTTGCCAGAAGGCTTTATGGAGGCTAAGGTGCAGCCGATTATGATTGAAGATCTGGCCGATTTATTGATTGCGGTTGGCTTAGAGCCTAAAGATGAGCGGATTATTCCGGCAGTCGGTCCTGAGTCGCTCCGCTTCGCGGAACTCTTATCCTTGGTCCATAACAAAGCGTTCCCAGCATGGGAAATCCCACGCAAGCTACTCGAACCCCTCATCAAATACATCATCAGTCCCCTCATACCCAGCTTGATCAATTATGATCAGTTCCGGCTGCTTTTTGAGGATAATGTGGGCGACAAAGCGTTCGGCGAAGCCGTGCTCCAAAGAAAAATGACTGATACCAAAGACTTCTGGCGGCAGAGCTTATAAACCCTTGAGATAGGCTGTCAAGCTCTCATAAAACTCCGCCCGCATTTTATTAGCATCAATACTGCTGTAATAATGTACCTCCCGACTGCCAAAGTCTTTAGAGGTCGTAATAGTAGTTAGCTCGGCCATTTCTGGATGTATGATCGCTTGAATCAAGGCCAAATCCCAGATCACCCTCTCGTAACGAGAACCGTCGAGATGATTGTACCAGCGATCACAGAGATAAGCGCCTAGGGGATGGACGTCGCGTAGCTTGGCTTCGACATCGTACATCTCAAAAGTCATGGCTGAGGCTACGCTGACCGGAATGATGTGCAACTCCACGGGTGATTTGAAAAGATAGTGCAAGGCCTGCTGATCCATCATGCAATTAAAGTCAGTGGTGCCCAAAATACCCTCCTCAAAATCATAGGTGGTGCCCAGCCAGTAGAGCCTAAGTTTAGGCCCGATGCTAGGATTAATAAAAACGGCTGAAGCTACATTTGTGAGCGCTCCTAGGGCAATGACGTTTAGTTTTTCTCCCTCAGGCAAGGCCTTAGCCTGCGCGATAATCTCATAAGCCGCAGCTGAATGTTGAGCCTGATCTCCCCAGTCAAACATGCGCGCCACTCCACCGCGAAGCGTTTTAACGTCTACCTGTAGATAATCTCTCAGTACAGTATTGATGCGATAGCTGTTTTCCATTGTCTGCGCCTCCGCCCAATGGGCTGTCTGCCAGTGAGCAGCTGTCAAAGCACTAATCTCCCAGCTAGGTTCGATCAAAGCCCTTGCAATCGCAAAAAGGTCATCGACTTCATTGCCGGTATCTGCATCTAGTAAATAAGTAGTCTTTGGGGAATCGCCTTGGGCGTAGTGGGCCTTGGGCAAGAGAAAAAGGCCCATTAGCAGCATAAATAGAGTAGTCTTCATAAAAGAAGATAGCAATAATTTAGTGCTAGCAGATAAATGGGAAGAAAATTTAGGGGAAAGGGTGCCGTTGCGGTCTCCCGGAGGTAAACCGCTTGTCCTATGCTGTGCGGCCTTTCCGAATTACATATAGAGGTAGGGTTTCCAATCATCCCTTATCGCCCCGGCAAAATTCGACAAAAACATGACGAAACTTGGCCGGAAGGGCGCGTGGGTCATCTCCAAACCTGATTGATCTAAAGTGAGGCTGCCTTTTTTGGCATTACACTTTTGACAGGCTGTGACCAGATTTTCCCAGGTGTCTTTACCTCCTGCCGATTTCGGCACGACATGGTCTATGGTGAGATGCTCTCTCGAACCACAATAGACGCATCGATTACGATCTCGTTTAAAGATGTTTTGGCGGGTGAGGTTGACCTTTTTGTAAGGGATCTGGACGTAACGGTGGAGACGAATGATGGAAGGATACTTAAAATCCTGTCCTACCGAACGTAATACTCTTTCGGAATTGGCGGTCAGCATCTCGGCTTTCTGCAAAAGTACCAATACGAAGGCCCGCTCAACGGAGCAGATACTTATCGCTTGATAGCTTTGATTCAGAACCAGAACGCTTTCTCGTGCAATCACCTTTATAAGTTACAAATATCTCCGCATGAAGAAAAATATATGTGAAGGCTCTGCGGCCTCCTCTGGCATAATGCCTTGTGCGCTTAATTTGTCCTGCCGTACCTTGCCTGAGGCGTGTAAAATGTGTCCTTGACCATCTACAATCCCCACATGTGTAACGCGATCTGAGCCTACTTTGCCAAAAAAGGCAAGATCTCCCACTTTCTGATCGGCAAAAGCAACCTCCTTGCCCTGTTTAGCTTGCTGAGAGGAATCGCGCGGCAACTCGATGCCGATGAGGCGATACAGCAATTGGGTGTAGCCGGAGCAATCAATGCCAAAACTCGAGCGTCCACCCCAGAGATAAGGGGTATTACGAAAGCATTTGGCCAGGGCCAACAACTGATCGGTATCCTGCTGGGGGATCCATCGCAAATCGGGTCCGGGTCGCCATTTTTTGCCACTAATCGTGAACGCTCCCATCGGGCCATTGGTAGCTTGAGGGATACGTGCGCCCATGGGTAAGCGTAAACTGCTGTCGTCCTCTAAGATCAAACTTCCGCCCATCACAAAAGCAAACTTTTGGGGCTGAGCGTTCTCCGCAGGAAGCAGCATCTTAGGAGTAAGCCAACCCTCATAACCGTCGGGATGTAGTCGAACTTGCCACCAATCTTGCTGGCTATTATCGATCAGCTCACAACTTTCTCCAAATAGCATTTGGCTGACCATTTCAGCGCCTTCTCTGGCTTCGGCCCGCAAGGGGATGACGGCTTCTTGTGCGATGTACTGCATTGGTAGAAAGTTACGAGTATTTGTGGTGGGACTTGTTAAAAAACGATTAAATCCCGAAATTAGTCCTGCGGACGTACCGCACAGCTTAAATTTAAAATTTAAGTTTCACCTTCCATCACTTCTTGCATGACAGCTTTCTGCTTAGGGTAGAAAGCTGTTTTTTTAATGCTGAATGATGAATATCGAAGGTAGCATTTCGAACTAAGCGCTAGTCTTACTGCTTTAAACTTCGATATTCAATGTTATAAGCGGCGAGGCAAAATATTGCGTCGCTATTGGCGCGCTGCTTATCTTGTAGCTTGCTATGCGAGTCTTCCGCACATATTTGATCCTTTTGTTGTTGGGTGTCAGCCAAATGGTCTCGGCCCAGAGTCTGTTGGGGCCAACTAATCGACTCTGGGAAGGCATGGAAGTCGGAGCGGATGGCTTTTCGGGGATAACTTTGCGCCATCGTCCTCAACAAATGACCTTTGCCTTGCCTCAGCCATTTTGGGCAGCGAGCATTGAGATGCGCAAGCAACTCCTCGGCCAGCGCTATTGGCAGGGTTTGTATAACTATCCTAAGCTTGGTTGGACCTTTTTGATGCAGTCCTTTGGCAATGATCAGGTCTTGGGTCGCTCCTATAGCCTATATCCCTTTTTGGATCTCGACCTAGTCGAACTCGGCAATCTGTCTCTTACTTTCAGAGTGGGCTATAGCTTTGCTTGGCTGCCTAAAAAGT
>CAZHOC010000029.1:13244-15763 GCA_964534295.1 uncultured Bacteroidia bacterium
CCTAGAGACCAATCCAGAAAACACCGCCATCGGCTCTCGTCTCAATAATTTGACCATGTTGGGGCTTTTTGCAGAGTACCGCTTCGCGGAACGCTGGTACTTACGCGCTGGCGGCCAATTTACCCATACCTCTAACGCCCGCTACAAACAGCCCAATTTGGGACTCAATACCGCTAAGCTACGCTTTGGCCTCAGCTACCAAATCAAGCCGGTAGAAAGTCTAAGTGATTATCCCTACGACGATTATCCATTGAAAAAGCGTTGGCGGCCATTTGTGCGCTTTGGTATCGCTGGCAAAGAACAAAAAGTAGCCGGTGGTCCACGTTATCTGGCCTATGCGGTTTCTGCCGGAGCGGGCTGGGTGTACAGTCGCAAAAATCAATTACAGCTTGGGATGATGGTCGTCTATGATCGAGCCATCGAAGCCTTTATGATAGACCAGGATATTCCCTTTCGTAACGAAAACCCTAATTTTCGACCCATTAGGCCTGCTTTATTGGTGGGACATGAGTTTTTGTTTGGCCGAGTGGGGATTTTAACCCAGACCTTTTGGTATGTTGACAAACCCTTTGTGGGAGACGAATTTATGGGCTTTCAGGTCGGACCTAGTATTTATTGGAAGCAGCCCCAGCATTGGGACAATCTCAATTTTTTTGCAGGAATTTATTTAAAAGCGCACAAAGCAGTCGCAGATTACGTAGAACTCACGGTGGGCTTTGGCTGGTAAGTCCCAAATGTACTTTTGAAGCAAATTTTTACGTAATTTTGCCAGCCGAATTTTAACGCAATGGCCAAAGACAAAAAGCTAGAACGCCGCTATTCCTTAAACGTAGCGCGTCTTAACCCAGGCAAATATCAAGATAGTTTTGAGATAGATGGAGAGTTCTTCTCCTATTTTGAAAGTCCGCTGGCAGAAAGCGGTGAGGCGAAGGTTGACCTAGAAATTGACAAGGCCAATACTCATATGGATGTCAATTTTTATGTCAAGGGCAAAGTCATGATTCCTTGTGATCGTTGTGGCGAGCTATATCCTTTTGAAATAGATACTGACTATCGCATCATCTATAGTTTTGATGAAGAGATGGATTTTGAAGGGGAGGAAGTGATGTATGTGAGTGCTGATGAGCCGCAACTCAACTTGATGCAGGAGTTTTACGACATCATCAATTTGGCGATCCCCTTCCGCAAAGTTCCGGACAAATCCATCCACCTTTGTGATCCTAAAGTACTCGAGATTTTAGGTTTAGATGCTGATGGCGAGCCGATTGGCGGTATTCCCCAGCAGGCAGAAGAAATCCCAGAACCGGAGGAAGAGGAGATCGATCCCCGCTGGGCGGCCTTAAAAAAACTCAAGGATCAAGGAGAGTAAGAAATGATTGAATAGGGGATTAGTTGATGGTTTGATTTTGCTCGTTGCTCAAATCAATTTCATTCGCCTCCTCAATCCGCTAAAAAATCAAAAAATTCTTCTTTAACCCTTTGCGTAAATCTGTAAGAAGCCCTATCTTTGCAGCCAGTTTATTTCAAGAAGTAGATCAACAAACTAATAATCATAAGTCGAGATGGCGCATCCGAAGCGAAAAATATCGAAGCAAAGAAGAAACAAGCGCAGAACACACCTAAAGCTTAAGCCTTCTCCTTACTACCTCGATCCTGAAACAGGTGAGCCGGTATTGTATCACCGTGTAGCACTTGATAGTGGATACTATCGTGGTCGTCAGGTGATCGAAGGTCGCGACGAATAGGAAAACAACAGTTTAAAGGCTAGTCCTTTAAATCCGTTTAGATATACTTATCGCTAGCAAATTTACCCTTGGGTATTTTTGTTAGCGATATTTTTGTGGGCCTGCTTCGCAGAACGAGGGAGTTTTGAATGTAGAATATCGAATGCTGAATTTTGATTAGCAGCATATCTTTTTTGCCTTCGAAATTCCCCAATCGACATTCCTAAATCGAAATTCCTCATTCCCGCAGGCGCTCTAGGGCATTAAGCGCTGTGGCGCTGCTTGGCGAAATCCTTAAGGCTTCTTGATAGCTGCGCATCGCTTCTTCTCTTTGATCTGTCATCTCGTAAGCGCGGGCCAAGCTTAAAAGCGGAATATGTGAGTTGGGGTAGTTTTGCTGATTGAAAGCCAACAAAGCCAATGCCTGAGCTTGGGTAGCCTCGCTACCGAGCCAAAACAATCCAATCTGATTGAAAAGTCTACCTGGGGGTAGAACTTCATAACCCATTCTCTCAGAGAGTCTCTGATAGTATTGCTTGATTGCACTGCTGTCTTGTTCGGATAGGCTAGCTAGTGGCATGCGATAATCGCTGAAGAGCATTTTGAGGCCATTGGGTATGGCGGGTAAGGGAACAGAGAAATGATCTTCATCCGGAAAGTATTTATACCCAAAATTGAGGCTTTTATTTTGCATCATTAGCGCTTCAAAGGCTTGTATCGCGCGTCCACTTTGAGAAACGTCTGGGCCCGGATTAAAGGGATTACTGGCTTGGGCGATATAAAAGCTAGAAAAGC
>CAZHOC010000030.1:0-15337 GCA_964534295.1 uncultured Bacteroidia bacterium
GACCAAGGAGGTTAGCCACATAAATATCCAGCAAGCCGTCCTGATCGACATCCGCTAATAAAACCGCCCGCGATTGCCCTTCGTCACCCACTCTTGCGCTTGAGGTGATGTCTTGGAAATCACCTTCCACATTTTCAAACAGACGATTAGCTGCTCCTTCATTGCCAAGGTAGAGGTCGAGATCGCCATCATTATCCAAGTCGCCCCAAACCGCGGTGGTGGTTTTGCCGGCAAAGTCTAAGCCTACTTTATCCGCCACCTCTTTGAAGCGTAAATCGCCTTGGTTTTGGTAAAGTAAATTGGGGGCGCCATGACGCGAAACGTATA
This sequence comes from uncultured Bacteroidia bacterium, assembly GCA_964534295.1. Classification (GTDB taxonomy): domain Bacteria; phylum Bacteroidota; class Bacteroidia; order J057; family J057; genus JBCAWW01. The sequence goes on from CAZHOC010000030.1 coordinate 328, forward strand.
AATCAGGATCTCCATCCGCATCGTAGTCTCCCCAGGCGAGGCCAAAACAACGACCCTTGGCCTGATTGAGCCCAGCATTGACGGTGATGTCGGCAAAGTTTTGAGCATTGAGGCTGAGCGTTCTCCAGAGGAGTAGGAAAAACACAAGGAATCGCATATACAAAAATAAGGAAAAATCTATATCCCTGCTTTGCTCAGCTAGGTCCTAAATGCGGGAAAGGCCAGTAAGTGTACTGACCTTTCACCTTTTATAGACGTGACGTTTCTCCTAACGAATGAGGGTAACCGTGCCCTGTAAGCGGAATGGCTGACCCGTATTAAACACTCCTTCGGCCACCCAGACATAGACGCCTTCTTGCGCCGGTACGCCTTCGTGGGTACCATCCCAAGCATCGTCGAGATTGCGGCCTTCAAATAATTGTAACCCCCAACGATTGTAGATGCGGAGTTGATAAGTATCTACATATTGACCCTGTAGATAAAAGGTTTCATTGGTGCCATCGAGATTAGGACTAAAGGCACTTGGCGCAAAAATCCTGGGTCTGACAGCGATACAAGCGGTATTAGATACGCTTCGCGCAACGTTACCCCCGCGCTCAAAAGCGACCACTCGATAACAATATTCTCCTTGATCCAAGAACACATCCGGATCGATAAATTCGGTAACATCTCCCGCCACAATCTGGCGAATCACCCATTGCTGACTGGATTCGTCGAAGAGCTGAATCTCATAGTAATCTACACCATCGGCCCAAAGCTGATAAGGCGTCCAGCGAAGCTGATTGTCTGCTCCAAGGGTATCAATTTGCAGATAGATACTGGTCCCGATATTGGTATATGGTGAAGTAAAGCCACAGCTATCGCGAGCAAAGAGACGATACCAATAAGAACGCTCTTTGACTTGTACTGCTGTATCGATATAGCTAGTAACACTCATATCAAAAGTCTGGATTGCCGCCCAATTTTGGCCTTGATCGCTGCTTTTTTCGAGGAAAATGCCTTCGAGATCACTTACCACGAAACCTTTCCAATCGATTTGTACGTAGCGATCTTGTTCGACCGTAACCCGGACGAGATCATTGCTTTCGGTGATGCCTGACTTCTGATTGATTGCCGATGTAGTATCACTCCAACTCACCTGCAAAGGCTCAAAGCCTACGGCTGCAATGCGATAAGTATAGCTATTGAAGCAATTGGTAGCGGTATCGATATAATTGGTGCGGAAACCCGGTACTGCGTCCAAATAAACCGCCTGATTAGGATCATAATTGTCGACGCGATAAATCTCATAAGCATCCACATCCCAACCGACATAAGGATTCCAGCTCACGGCAATTTGATCCGGTAATGGATTGGCCGTGGCTTCTATCGTACAGTGCGTATCTGCCAGATTGAAGACCGACTCTGAGCCGCAATAATTGACTGTGGTAACGCGATAGCAATAGGAGTCTTCGCGGGTATCAAGGCCGCCAATCGTAAAGCCGAGATCGTAGTAGAGGGTATCAGCCGCCGTCGGCGAACGATAGATCTCCTGCCAATTGCCAGAACCCGAAGGCGTTTCGCGGTAGAGTACGTACTCTGCGAACTCATCGCTATTGTCCGCCTCCCAAAGGATACGGACTTCATTGTCGCTTTCCACACTCACGAGATGAACGTTCGGCGAAGCCGGCAAATCCACCCCAAAGACCTGTACTAAGTCAGGCTTGCTAATCGTATCGGCACAACCCAAGGAATCGGTGATGATCAACTGCACATCATAAGAACCGGTATCGGTATAGGTGTGAACAATCGGGATACCTAGGCCTGAGTTACCGTCGCCAAAGTTCCAGGCATAGCTCGCGATGCCAAATGGACTAGTCGCTGCAGCGCTAAAAGTCGCATCCAATGGCGGACAATCTTGAATATAGTTGACGGTAAAATCACCGCTAGGCTGTTGTAGATTGATATAATTGGGGCGAGTCAAAGAGTCCTGACAGCCATTGCCATCGGTGATGGTGAGTTTGACTGTGTAGGAGCCAGTATTGGCGTAGGTGTGAACCGGATTCTGCAGGGCAGAACTATTGCCATCGCCAAAATCCCAAGCCCAGTCTACCGGATTAGGCGCTGAAAGATCAGTGAAAAGGAGTACTGCTGGCGCACAACCCACGGTATCGCTGACACTAAAGCTAGCCGTCGGGAGATCAAAGATCTCTATGTCCTGAGTAGTGGAGTCAACGCAGCCATTGTTATCTGTCAGGCGTAGCCGAACGCTAAAGACGCCAGTTTGGGTGAAAACATGATTAGGATTGACGGCAAAAGAAGTCGTGCCATCGCCAAAGTCCCATTCCCAGTTCTGGATACCGACATTACTCGAAGAGTTGTCAAAGAAATTAACCGCCAAAGGCAGACAGCCAACGCTATCAGAAGGCGTAAAATCAGGGGTGGGTGGACTGAAGATCGTAATCGTATCCACTTTAGTCTCCGTATCCTCACAGCCCAGCAGATTGGTAACTGTCAGGCTTACGGTGAATAAACCGGGGGTGGTGTAAGTATGAGTGGGTTGAGTGAGATTGGAGGTGTTGCCATCGCCAAAATCCCAAAACCAAGCGGTAAGGGTAGTATCGGCAGTTGATAGATCGCCAAAGCTGACCGTAAGGCCGGGGCAATCTTCATTTTGATCGAGAGAAAAGTCAGCCGTAGGCTGGGTGACCGTGATATAGTCCGGTCTTAAGAGCGTATCGATACAGCCGTTTTCATCAAAAGCGACGAGGCTGACGCTATAAGTACCGACTGCATTATAGCTATGCTGTGGGTTTTGTTGGTTAGAAGTGTTTCCATCACCAAAGTCCCAAAACCAGTTGACGATATTACTACTGCCCAGCGAGATGTCTTGGAAGTTGACGGTATCGCTGAGACAAAGGATTTGATTAGAAGAAAGGAAATTGGCCTGCGGTGGCCCAAATACCTCCACGGTATCCACAAAGCTTGCTTCACAGCCCAAGGCATCGATCACACTTAGACTGACCGGATAGGTACCGGGATTGTTAAAGGTGTAGCTATTGTTTGGGAAAGTGGAACTATCTCCAGTGCCGAAGTCATAGGTCCAGCTAGTAATGATACCATTGGCGGAGGTGGAAGCATTTTGAAACTGTGCTACAAAAGGACTACAGCCTGCGCTATCGGGAAGGATATAGTTGGCCTCCGGTAGCGGTAAAACTTCTATCGTATCGGTCCGAATGATTGTCGCTGTACAGCCAAACAAATCCGTAATCGTAAGACTTACGTCATAAAAGCCCGTGTCCGCATAAATATGGGTGGGGTTAGGACCAGCACCGCCAGTACCATCGCCAAAGTCCCAGATCCAACTCACGATGCTGGTATCTGCTACCGAGAGGTCATTGAAGCTAAAGCTAAAGCCGGGACATGCCGCCGCGCTATTGATCCCAAAGTCAGCCAATGGAGCAGTGAGATTGATATGCTGGAATTTGGTCAAGCTATCGGTACAACCATTGTTGTCAATTACCACTAGCTGGACGTCATAATTACCATTGTTGAGGAAGGTATGGATAGGGCTTTGCTGTGTAGAGCTATTACCATCCCCAAAGTCCCACGCCCAGCTCACTATGCTCGCGCTGCCAGTGCTCAGATCCACAAAAGAAACCGTCTTACTCGCACAACCACTGGTATCGCTAGCGGCAAATTCTACACTTGGGCCATCATTGACTACTAGGGTATAAGTGGCGCTGTCCACACAACCTTGGGCATCCGTTACGACCAAGCTGATCGGATAAATGCCGGCGGTATTGTAAGCCTGAGTACTGGTCGGGAAGATGGAGGTATTGCCATTGCCAAAGTCCCAAGCCCAAGCGGTGATGTTGAGGGCGCTGGTCGAGCTATCGGCAAAAGAAACCACAAAAGGTAGACAGCCAATCGTATCTGAAAGATGAATTTGAGCGTTCGGCGCAGGCAGAATAGTAATAGCCGCACTTTGTACTTCGGTATCTTCACAGCCTACGGCATCCGTGATCGTGAGGCTAATATTGTAGGTGCCTGGTGTGCTGTAAAAATGATTAGGATTGGCCCCAGTAGCGGTCGTGCCATCACCAAAATCCCAGGCCCAATTTGTGATGGTGGTATCTCCAGTGGAGGCATCGAAAAAGTCTACTTGCGCTCCAGGGCAACTATTGATGGTAGAGAGACTAAAGTTCGCTTGCGGACCATTGAGGTTGACCGCGCTCGGCTGGCTAATGGTATCTTGACAGCCGTTGATATCGCTTACGGTGAGCGTTACCGTGAAAATGCCATTATTGTTATAGCTATGGGTGGGAAATTGCAGGTTAGAGCTATTGCCATCGCCAAAATCCCAGTTCCAGGCGATAGGTGGATTTACGCCATTGCTTTGATCTACAAAACTGACGGGGGTGCTGCTACAACCAATTCCATTGAGGACGTTAAAGTTGGCCGTTACCGCAGGGAAAACCTCAACCGTTTCTTGGACGGTGTCTGTACAGCCAAATGCGTCAATTACAACTAAACTGACAGGATAAGTTCCCGGGCCAGGGTAGAGGGTAGTCGCGTTGGCGGTGTTCGCGGTATTACCATTGCCAAAGTCGTATTGGTAGCTCAAGATGGGACTAGCTCCGCTCAACGATTGGTTGAGGACACTGAGATTGCCCGGCATACAAATAGAGTCCAGGGCCTGGAAGGCTGCTATCGGTGGTTGGTATACGGTTACATGTTGGGGGGATACTAGGGTGTCGGCACAGCCGAACACATCCTCCACTATCAAGGATACATCATAAATCCCTACGCTATCATAAACATGGGTGGGATTTTGGATCGTCGCGCTGTCTCCATCTCCAAAAGACCATATCCAATTAGCAATCGGGAAGTTACTGACCACATTAGGAGTAAAGTCTACCGTTTGGGTAGGACAATCAGGGCTGGCATTGGACGTGAAGGTAGCCGCGGGGCGAACCAAATCTACCAGATCCGTCTGAGTCATGGTTGCGCTACAACCATGGATGTCCACCACGGTGAGACTAACATCATAAGTACCATCATTGGTGTAGGTATGGATGGGATTGGTTTGAGTCGAAGTATTGCCGTCTCCAAAATCCCAAAACCAGCTAGACAAGGCACTGGTACCTCCTGCCAAACTGACGAATTGTACATCTCTCGGGGCACAACCTACGGTTGGCGCCGCAGTGAAATCTACCGTCGGCAAATCTCTTACTGTAATGGTGGTGAAGGCGCTGTCTTGACAGCCCGCAGCATCCGTTACCAGCAATTTGACGGTATAGCTACCCGCAGTATTGAAGGAATGGAAGGGAAACTGTTGCGTGGAAATCCCCCCATCGCCAAAGTCCCAGATGTAGCTTAGGTTAGTAGAGGCTACTGAGGTATTGGCAAACAAAACCTGTAGCGGTAAACAACCATCCGTCGCCGAAGGCGTGAAGATTGCTTGCGGTGGAGTGCTCACGAGGACCGGTGCGGCCGCACTGATACTATCGACACAGCCGTTGGCATCGGTCGCGATCAGTATGGGCACATACAGTCCGGGGGTGCTATATACATGCAATGGATCCGTCGCAGCGGCATTACTGCCGTCGCCAAACTTCCATTCGTAGCTGACTATGGGAATCGCACTCGTAGAGGCATTACTAAACTGGACCGGATCGCCTAGACAAAGGGTGTCTTGATTTGTCAAGAAAGCAGGATTAGGTCCGCCTAAGCTTACGACACTATCAGGACCCGGTATGGCCACCACACAGCCTGCGGTATCTTGGATAAGCAATAGCGGGAAGGCTACTGTATCTTGTGTATAGGTATGAGTGGTTGTCTGGCCAAAGCCTAAGGCTCCGTCGCCAAAGTCCCAAGTCCAGCTGATTGCACTATCAGTATTGGCGGTGAAGGTTACATCTAGCGGGCTACAACCGGTGATGGGTCCCATAGAAAAACTCCCACTAGGACCTGATAGATTGACTAAGTCAGGCATAGTCAAAGTATCACTACAGCCCTGATCTGTGGTTACGACCAATGTCACATCAAAGTCGCCAGGGATATTGTAGATTTTACTTGGGTTAGCTAAGGTCGAGGTGCTACCATCGCCAAAGTCCCAAAGCCAATTAGTTACGGTAGGACTCGAAAGATCAGTGAAGTTTACCGTTAAGGGAGGGCAGGCTTGCTGGGTAGGATTAGCAAAGAAGTTTGCCGCCGGCAGCCCGATACTTACCAAGTTTTGTTTGATGGTGTTACTGACACAACCGTTGATATCGGTTACGGTCAGGCTTACTGTGTAAGTACCATTAGGGGGATAAGCATGTACGGGATTAACCGCTGAGGAGGTTGTTCCATCCCCAAAATCCCAGAGATAAGAGTTGCCAACGCCTGTAGACAGGTTTGTAAAAGAAGTGAGCGCTCCCGGGCAGCTGATCGTATCTGCTGTAGTAAAATCAGCCGTCGGGAAGGTAGGGTTAAGGTAATTGGCAAGCGTTAGCGTATCGACACAGCCTTGATTGTCCGCCACTACTAAGGAGACATCATAGCTGCCGATTTGATTGTAAGTATAGCTAGGGTTTTGGGAGAAGGAAGTGCCGCCATCGCCAAAGTCCCAGGACCAACCAGTGATAAACGTTCCCGCAGGGAAGGTCGTCGAGAGATCCGTAAAGTTGACAGCGAGAGGCGCACAACCCGTGCTGACATCCACACTAAATTGCGCCTGCGGCCCGAAGATATCCATCAGTGCGGGCATGATCAGGGTGTCTGCACAACCATTGTTATTATTGACGATGAGCGTTACGTCAAATAGTCCAGGGGTCGTATAAGTATGAGTAGGGTTAGCAGCGGTCGATGTATTGCCATCGCCAAAATCCCAGAAGTAGGTGTTGGCGAAAGTAGAATTATTGGTAAAGTTGACAGGCAAGCCTACGCAACCTGTATTGCTACTAGCGGTGAAGTTAGCCGTAGGCGGGAAGATATCGAGCGTTTGTGAATATTGATCGGTACAGCCTGTGGAGTCATTGATGACTGTCAGAGTAATGGTATAGGTGCCCAGGCCGGTATAAGTATGCACTGGATTTTGCACACTATCCGTAGTGCCATCGCCAAAGTCCCAGAGCCAGCGTTGTGGCTCGACGGATTGATCAACAAAATTGACGGTCAAAGGTACTGTACAACCTGTATTAGGCGTCATGGCAAAATCAGCCAGTGGGCTGAGTACCTCAACACAATCGGTCCAGATGAGCGTATCATAGCAGCCAAAGTGCCCTACGATCAGCGTTACATCAAAAAAGCCAGTATCGACATAAGAATGAGTGGGATTAGGGCCCATACCCATGGTACCATCTCCAAAGAACCAGATAAATTCGTTGCCAATGCTACTGAGGTCTTGAAAAGAAACAATATCCTCGGCGCAGACTGCCGCAGGACTTCGTGTAAAGTTTACTACCGGCTTTTGGCCTGCTTGGATAAAGGAAAATAAAGCCGTGTCTCTGCAACCTCCCACCGTTTGGACAATGAGATTGACGTCATACTGCCCTGCATTGGTGTAAGTATGGGGGGGGGGTTGTAAAAAGGAGCTTCCCCCATCTCCAAAGTCCCATATATAGGCATTGATGCTATCAAATAGCGTAGTGCTGAGATTGAGAAAATCGACATTAAGCGGCAAACAACCGGCCACAGTATCAGGCACAAAATCTGCCATTGGTGGTACAATCTGTACATAACTAGGCTGAATCAAAGTGTCTGAACAGCCAAAGCCATTCGTTACGGCGAGACTCACATCGTAGATGCCGAGATTGTTGTAAACATGTGAGGGACTAGGAGCTGTAGCTGTATTACCATCACCAAAGTCCCAGGCCCAACTGATCGCATCAGCCGAGGAGGCATCTGTAAAATTGACGATCAAAGGCGCTTGGCAGTCAGTAGGATCACTACTCGTGAAGGCAGCGTTCGGCGAAGGCTGAACCTCCACATAAGCTGTTCGCACCAAAGTGTCTGTACAGCCTCCACTACTAAGGGCTACCAGACTCACCGTATAAGTACCGGGAGTAGTGTAGGCGTGCGTGGGATTGGGGCCGGTGAAAGTAGTACCGTCTCCCAGATCCCACACATAATTTTGAGCGCCTACAGACAGGTTAATGAAATTTAGGGTCTGCCCAACACAGACCAGGGTGTCTGCCAACGAAAAGTTGGCCACAGGTGTTTGAAGTTGGACCGCAAGGGTCTGACTGAGTGTGTCCGCGCACCCGTTCGGATCACTCAGTATGAGCATAACAGGGTAGTTGCCTGGAGTAGCATAAATGTGGACAGGATTGACTTGGGCCGAAAAAGCACCATCGCCAAAATCCCACAGATAAGTGTAGCTACCCGCAGGGCTTACAACAGAGTTAAAGGAATAAGCATACGGCAGTTGACAAGGATTTGTAGCAGTTGCCGTAAAACTAAGGCTAGGGGGATCACTCGCGCCTACGTGATCAGGTAATGATAAAGTAGAAGAACAGCCATTTGCATCAGTCACGACCAGTGTTAGATCATATGAACCAGCACTAGCATACGTATGGGTTGGGTTTTGTTGCGAAGAGAGGTTGCCGTCGCCAAAGTCCCAGCTCCATGCATTGATGGGGCCATCGCCAGGCGTACTTAGGTCGGCAAAATTCACCGTAAGGGGGGCACAGCCTCCAGTGGGCGTAGCACTCAGGTTGACCACAGGGTCAGCAAAGACGGTGATATAGGCAGTCTTGGTCTCTGTATCGGTATTGAAACCATCAGAGACGGTCAGACTCACGGTATAAGTACCGGGATTGACATATATAACCCCAGGATTGGTCAAGGTAGATGTATTACCATTGCCAAAATCCCAGAAGTATGAGTTGACAGGGCCAGTAACATTACTAAAAAACTGGACCGTCAATGGACTACAACCCGCTTGGGTAGTAGAATTAAAGTCTGCCGTTACTTGGGCAGAAGTTTGGTTAGCAAAGAAGGCGAAAATCAGGACCCAACAGCTTACGATTCCATATCGGAAACGTGCGCATTCGTGTAGCATTCTACGTTAGAATAAAGCGTTAAGGTGTTCGCTATTGGATTTTAATACCCCGCTACGGTTGTTACCGTAGACATGTAAGACCTTACAAAGACCGTGAAACTTTCGCGCGGCCAAATAACTCTGCTTGTAATAATTTGAGCCCTTTTGGTCGGAATTTCTGCCTGAACTAGCTATATGGGTGCATAAACAATAATTCATTTGAATGAAATATGCGAGTTCGGAAAGGTAAGAAATCCTGCAATTTGTAAGAAAAGGGGACGAATTGCCGATGGGAGCTTGTCTATGCAATAGGACAGCAGTGGAGTTTTATGATGAAAGATTTTTCTGGAAAGTGTACAAAAACGGGAAGGTTTTTTCTCAGGGCGAGATTCCTAAATGCACAAAGACACGGAGTCAATAATCACTCCGTGTCTTTGTGTCTCTAAATTTATGCAGGAAGTTCTATCTCCTGATTTCCAATATTTTTGTTTGTTGTCCTTCGGGCAAGGCGACGTTGACCATATAGCGACCATTGGGCAAGTGGCTTAGATCCATGCTATAGCGCTGATCTACAAACTCTAGTCCGCTAAACACAGCTAAGCGTTTGCCGAGGGCATCTAACACTACGATGCGGGCCTGCTGCGCAGAACGCCCATCCAAACCACTGATCATTACTTCCACCTGACCAGAACTAGGGTTAGGATATAGACTCAAGCCAAGATCGGCAAATGATTCTTCTACAGAAGTAATCGCTGCCGTATCCAAAGGACTATCCCCAAAGTTGATGACACTAGAGGCGACAATCAGATGCGGGTTGAAGCCATCATTACAATCCGGACAAGTTTGGCCACTAACGCAGTTAGGGTTGTTGGCATGACAAAGGTCTACATAGTTTTCATCAAACTTATAGCCTAGAGAGGCAGTCCCATTTGCGATGTAGGGGGTCATGTCGAAATCAAACCAAGGCGAAATCGCCCCAGGACAGAAACCGGCTCGGTCAAAGAACCAAGTACCGTTTTGTGGCGAACAACCATCTGGGTTCGGATTACAGATCAACCAATTGTTTTGGGCAAAAGTCTCCACGCCATCTACCCAAATGTGGTGGGTGGTATTGAAAAATTCGGCCGCATTATTGGTGTTATTATCTCCCCAGCCATGGCCGCTACTGATCAGTTTGAACTTCGCCTCTTGGCTGTTAGGGAAGAACTTCACCATTCTGTCATCCACTGGCTGTAGATTGCCGGGATTACCAAAATCAAAATCTTGGTGCCATACAGGATCGATCTTGCTGTAAGCGTATGTCGGTACCCCAGGGCGATAATCGAGGCGTAGTTCGTATTCAAAACCGTTGTCAAAAGTCTCGCAGCTCATGCGGAAACGAATCTTGCCCTGCAAAGCAGACATGAAATCAGTTACGTCAATGGTATGAGAGCAAGGCACTCCGTAGGGGGTGATGTAACGGATGATTTCCACCCAATTTCCTTCATGTGTTTGTAGCTCTACCTTGGCTACTCGGTCCCAAGGACCACAACCGCCGGGAGGGCAAGTAACGTCTAAGGTCGCAGTGATCTGATCATATGAACCTAAGAAGGAAGGAAGCTCTGCTTCTACTTCTTCTGCAATCACCGTACTATTGATCCAAACGCCTGTAAATGCAGTGTCCATCACACTTGGTGCCGCTGCTACTATATTGATGGTCGCCTGAGTCGAGCCAATGGCGCCAAAATTGTTGGTGGCTTTAGCGGTTACAGTATAGGTGCCGTGAGCGGGTGGTAGCCAATAAGCAGTGTAAAAACCATTGCCCCAATCCTTAGCTGGTACGGTTTCTCCATCGATTTCAAACTCGACCCCAGTTACAGATAAGAGTTCGGCGAAGTCGGTACTAGCAATAGCCGCCAAATGAATTTTCTTCAAAAAAGGCACGTTGACATCGCCTTCCAGTGGGTTGCGGAGATCCACTAGTGGAACGGTCACTTGAGGGTCTACGACCATGAAGGATTTCAATACATCTGCCGCAGGGCTAAAGGTGCCATCACCTGGCTGACTGGCCTTGATGACGACTTCGCCAGCCGTGCCATTAAGCGTTACCGTATTTCCATTGACAGTCGCTGGACCTGATTCTACCGTAAAGCTTACGGGAAGATTAGAGCTTGCCGCTGCGGTCAAAGCAAATGGTGCATCTGTAATCAGTTTATTTGGAATCTCATCAAAAGAGATCGCTTGAAAACCAGTCTGCAGGGTTCCTGCAAAATTGGAGGTATTGCCTGTCATGGCAAAACCAATCAAATCAGCATCTCTATTACCCCCATCAACCTCAGATATTAGCTTTGTGATCGAGGTATTATCCCCACCGGGAGCCCCTTGGTTCATTTTGTAATAGAGCTGTAAGTTGGCCTCTGTGCCAGTCAGCTCATTGGCCATCATATCTTGGATATCAGCTTGTGTCAATGCTTTGTCCCAGACCGTAACTTCATCCGCACGACCCCCAAAATAAAAGTTGAGGTTAGCCAAGATGCTTCGCCCAATGGTAAAAGGAATGTTGGTATCGGAAATCGTACCAGATGCAGAAGAACTGCCCTTCAAGATTCCGTCAATATAAAGGCTAACCGTGGTCCCATTGTAAACCCAGGCGACGTGCTGCCATACCCCGGGTAGAATAGTAAATGCCGGACCTACATATTCGTGCAGTCCCGTATTGGTTTGGAGGCGGCACTCAAGCGTACCATCAGCCAATTGGATTAGGTAAAAGCCGTTGCCACTCCCTCTAAAGCCAATCATACCCTGCCCATAAGCCAATTGATCGGTATAAAACCAGCCCGCCATAGAAATAGTGGTGCTATTGGCAATGTATTGGGAGGCTCCATCTAAGCGCACATAGTCGTCGTTGCGATCAAAGTGGAGGTATTGGTTGGACTGGGCTAGGCTTAAGCTGGCAGTCGCACAAAAAAGAAAAAGTAATAGTAGTGATCGTTTCATATGCTAGGGTTCTGTTTAAGACCGTAATTTACTGATATTTTCCATCCCAGTTTTCGTGCATAAAGCGGCGTATTTTTTTCTCTGATCCAATCTCCTTTGGATGATAAAACTGCTGGCCTGCAATCTCATCCGGTAAAAACTCTTGGTGATTGCGTTCCCCTTGGTGGTCATGAGAATATTTATAGCCCTTACCATAATTCATGTTTTTCATCATTTTGGTAGGAGCATTGCGTAGGTGCAAGGGGATGGGGTAGGCTGGGTTTTGCTTCACAAAACGCATCGCTTCATTGATCGCGCTATAGGCCGCATTACTTTTCTCGGAGGTCGCGAGATAAGTAGTGATTTGCGAAAGGATAATCCTTGCTTCTGGCATACCAATGACATTGACACTTTGGAAGGCCGCATTTGCGAGAAGTAAGGCGTTGGGATTGGCATTGCCGATATCTTCTGAAGCCAAAATAATGAGCCGCCGTGCGATAAACTTAATATCTTCTCCCCCATCCAGCATGCGCGCCAAATAATATACAGCTGCGTTTGGGTCTCCCCCCCTTACGGATTTGATAAAGGCCGAGATCACGTCATAATGCATTTCCCCGCCCTTGTCGTAGAGGGCTACATTTTCTTGGGCTGCTGCCATCAAGGCTTCGTCGGTCAAGACGATCGGATCTTCGTTATCGTGTACATTGACAAAGATTTCGAGCAGGGTCAGGCTTTTTCTAGCATCTCCGCCTGCAATACGAAAAATGGCCCCGATCTCCTTGAGTTCGATATTGAGTTCTGAGAGTATTTCGTCCTTCTCGATGGCATAAGTGAGCAGCTCTCGTACTTCTTCTTCGGTCAGGGCTTTGAGCACATAGACTTGCGAGCGCGAGAGTAAGGCCGCATTGACTTCAAAGGAAGGATTTTCCGTAGTCGCACCGATCAGCGTGATGCGCCCTTTTTCTACTGCACCGAGTAGTGAATCCTGCTGAGCTTTATTGAAGCGATGAATCTCATCTATAAAGAGAATCGTTCCGGGACGGCCCTCCGCAAACCTTAATACCTCTCGTACATCTTTGACGCCGGATCCGACCGCACTTAGTTGTCGGAAGGGCCGCTGTGCGGAACGAGCAATTATTTGCGCCAGCGTGGTTTTTCCAATACCCGGAGGGCCCCAAAAAATCATCGAGGGAATCCGTTTGTTTTCGATGGCCCGCATGAAAGGAGAGCCTGCTTCCAAAAGGTGCTTTTGTCCAATAACTTCCGAGAGGGTCTGTGGCCGCACGCGCTCGGCCAAAGGTGGGAGGTGACTAGAAGAGGGGCTATTCGGCTCAAAGAGATTCATAGCTCCAATTTCGCAAATTATTTGCTCAATCCGTCTTGATAAATTTTGTGTAGCTACTGCTGTTCGCAGAACGCACATCTAAAAAATAAATGCCTGCATTAAGACGAGCTACATCTAAGATATAATGAGCGCAACGAAAAGGGACTAGCTCGCTGTGAACAAGTTTTTGCTGTAAATCGTAGATCCGGATCTCGCTATTGGCTTCGATCAAGTCTTGACTGTAAAAACTCAACTGATCACCGACAGGATTAGGGGCAAGCGTCAGTCCGATCGCCACTTCCTCACAAGCCGGACTTTCTTCATAGCCATATTCTATACGACTGAGCTGTACCACTTGGCGGTCTAGGTTCCTGAAAATATTTTCCCACCATAGCAGGCCATCGCAATAGCTCACATATTCGAAGGTGAAAATGGTCTCACTCACCAAAGTATCGGCTAATCGTAGGTTGATGAGATCGCTAAACTCGAAAGTGATTCGGCCATCAGTACCATATTGCCGTTCCCGCTCATTGCGCTGCCAAAAAAATCTCAATTCCTTTTCGTAATCAAAAAAATTGATTTGGCTAATCACCTTGCCTTCGGCATCATAGCTTTTTTGCTCCGCTAAAAAATAATCCCAGACGCTATCTTGAACAGCAAGCTGAGATTCGGCATAATAAGTTTGATTGCCCATAGAGTCGTAGGCATACTCTAATCTAAACTGACTCGAATCTGGATAAGTGGCGCGCCATTGCAAAAGCTGAGCTTTGCTATTATAAATCAGGTTGAGGCGGCGTCGGAAGGTCCAGCTGTTATCTTGCCATCGACTATCAATTTGCGTCTCTAGGCTATCTTGATACTCATAGAGGGTGCGCTCGGCTGGCTGCCAGTTGCCGGCATCATACTCATCTCTAAAAAATGAATCCAATCGACAATTGGTATCATAAAAGTAGCGATCCCTTCGGATGGGATTAGTTTCTTGGTAGTAAGTTTGAGCGCTTAAGCAGCCTTGAGCATCAAAGCTTTTTTCCCAACGGCTAAAAGGGCTGAGTGCAGATTCCGTAGCATTTTGGCGATACTCACTAAAGACAATATTGCGCCCCTCCGCATCGTATTCCCATTCCCTCTGACTGATGCGTATACCTGCTGCTTCCCAAAAACGCGTGTTTTCGACTAAGCGTTCTCCGAAGGAGCTATAAGAAGTACGACGCCTAAAACTAAGCTGGAAGCTATTGCTCTCCTGATCCCACTGCCAAGCTTCGTTGAGGGTATCTTGACCCATGGCATCATAATACCAGCGAAAGGACTGGTCCGGCAGGAATTCCTTCCGTGCCTCATCATAGCGATAAAAGGTCTTACTGCTAATGTTTTGGGCGTAGAGAATAGGGGTGATTAGGAGGAGGAGGAGTGTGTAAATTATGGGAAGACTTATTCCTCCCCCAGCCCCCTCCAAAGGGGGAAATTGCCTTACAAAGGGAACCTGAGCACTCTTTAATGCATCGCTCCGCTTTGTTTTAGACTTAGGCTCTTTCATTATTTACCCGTCAACATCCAGATTCCTTCCCAGCCTGCTTTGGGAGGATAATCGATATACTGAGTAGCTCTTTGGAGGTAATTGCGGGCGGCTAAATCTGCTGGATTCAAGGCGTAAATCTTTTCAAATAAATTGACAGCGGTCTCAAAATCCTTGTTTACAAAGGCTTCTATGCCCTTGGCAAAATCAT
>CAZHOC010000031.1:0-12257 GCA_964534295.1 uncultured Bacteroidia bacterium
AGTCGCAAATCTCGCTACGGCTGGACATATTGCCGCAGACTGCCCATAAGCACCCGCGGTAACGATCGCTCTGTCTTTATCGCCGCGGACGGCAAAACTATCTATTTTGCTTCTGACGGATATGGTGGCTTCGGTGGCCTAGATATTTTTAAAACAACCCTCATCAACGATACGACCTTTGGCGAGGTAATTAATATCGGAGCCCCTTTCAATACTCCCAATGACGATTACGGCTTCATATTGACTGGTGATGGCAATGAGGCCTACTTTATCAGAGATGGAGATATATTCTTCGCCGACCTCAAGGAGGCTGATCCACTTATCAAGCCTAGCGCTCCAGATGTCAAAGTCAAACTCGCAGGTAGTGTAAGAGACAAAGACAATTGGGAAGGAATTCAAGCAGAAATTCTGCTCTTGGATGCCTATACCAAGCGTGTCGTCAAGCGCATTGAAACCGACAGCCGAGGAAGATATACGATTGAGCTTAGCAATAAAGACAAGCTTTACGACCAGATTGTAACTGCTGAAGGTTATCCTCAATCCCGCAAGCGGCTGACCATTCAAAAGCAATACACCAATAAAACGATCAGTTCTAACTTCCTTCTGGAAGCCGAGAAGGAGCCTGAACCTGTGATTGCGGCTACACCGGATCCTGTCGAACCGGAGCCAGAGCCTACTAAGCCTCAGCCGACGATTTCCTCGGTGATTACTCGTCCCAATCCGATCAACGATTCTAAGCTAACGATAGATCAGCCAGAACCGGTCAAAGTGGCCCCACCACCGGATCCTTACTCCTTTGATGGTGTAGCAGAAAACAATCTGGTGCTCTTGTTGGACGTTTCAGCTTCGATGAAAAAACCGGAGAAGCTACCTCTACTCAAAGAATCGCTTACTCGCCTTTTGGACCATATGCGTCAAGAGGATCAGATATCTGTAATCGCTTATGCTGGCGACGTCAACGTAGTGCTTGAAGGCATGTCGGCGGCCAATAAGTATGAAATCCTTAAAGCCATCGAAAATCTCCGCTCCGGTGGGGGTACCAAGAGTAAAGAAGCGCTTAGACGAGCCTACAAACTCGCCGATGACAATTATATCTCAGGCGGCAACAATCGGATAATCTTTGCTACTGACGGTTACTTTGACGTAGCCTCTTTATACAGCATCGCTGAACGTAATGCCGAGAACAGTTCTGTCCATCTTACCGTATTTTCATTTGGTAAATTAGCAGATGATAAAATTGGTGAGCTTAGAGCGCTTGCCAACATCGGCCACGGCAATTTTGCCAACATTAATCGAGACAATGTGGACCGCGCGCTCCTAACCGAAGCGAAAGCCGTCCGTAAATAGAATATGGAAATTCTACAACGTACCAAAGAGACGCTAGTGCTAGAGGACAAATCCTCTATCCTGCGGATCTTTTTTGCAGCCCTCATCATGACGGGATTGCTGCTTCCCTTGGTTACGATGCGAGAGTTCGGGATTCAGTCTTACTATCGTTTTACCTACTGGATAGGCGGTTTACTCCTATTAGGTGGGGTATTAGGCTTCCGATTTTTGTACCACCAAAGTCGTATGAGCCTCAATTTAGAAGAAAAGCGAATTTCGTTGGAGCATATGCAGGGATGGAAGCAAATAGAGAGAAAAGAAGTTTACTTCCATCAAATTGAGGAGCTCCGCGTCGCGGAACGCACCCACAAGGGCCGTAAGCAATATAGACTAGAGCTCAAGCACAAAAACCAAGGCTGGATACCGGTCCATAAGCGTTTTCGCAAAGATGGACTGGGTATTAAGAACAGTGCAAAGGTATTGCAGGGATATATTGAGGCAGGAGCTTAATCAGGGCAGTATTTAGACTGAATACTGCATTGCCCAATTTTGTTGTCCTTTATTGCTTTTACAATGGCCAGTAAGGTACTAGAATGTGTTCCTTATTTTCAGCTCTGCGGATAAAACAAATTCCCATTACATACAGGTCAAAACTAAGCGTTACCGCAGGATGAGAAGTGATCTCCTGCCAAGCCGCTTGCATCTCCGTCGACCAATTGATATCATCAAAAACGATGATACCGCCATCTTGCATATGGGGTAACAAGCGCTCGAAATAGGCGATGGTGGGCTCATACCGATGGTTCCCATCGACAAACACATAATCAGGCCGGTAATCGGCTAGGTCTAAGCGTTCCTCGAGGAGGAAAGAAAACTCGCCGACCATAAGCTCAGGCATCTGAGCAAGCTGCTTAAAATTTTGTCTTGCTAGCTCTGCGATAGCTTCAGCCCCTTCCATACTGACAAAGCGACTATCCGAAAGCGCTCCCAACTGGTAGAGACTAGAGATGCCAAGATTGGTCCCAAACTCCAAGCAACGCTTGGGCTGATATTGCTTACAGAGCCGATAGAGTAGCTCCCCCTCTTTGCGATGCCGAGCCGAGAGCCGAGCGAGATGGGCAACAGAACGTTGAATCTTTTTGCTACCGCTATTATCGGAGCCTGCTCCTAAATCATCAAAAGTAAGCATGCGGTCATGCTCAGCGGCCAGACGCTGGCGTAGGCTTTCTACTTTGGCGCCCCAGTCGCTGGACTGATGAGGTATAACTTCCTTCAGAAAGTTATGCACAAATGGCGAGCGAATCTTCGATTGAGATTGCGCTCGCCATTGATGCTTTAGATATGTAAGTATATATTTTGTCTTCACTACTGGCTCGTAACCAAGTAGTCAAAGAAAATCTTATCACGAGGATTGCCAGCACCACCGCCGTCAAATTCTAGAGTAGTGATTTTCATCACGGCAAACTGAGGCTTAGGAGCCTTGGTAAGACGGATAATTACATAATCACCTTCCTTGAGAACCGGAGTACGCGGACTTGGCATCGGATCGCTAAAGAAAGCCTGAGAGATAGTCTCATAAGTAGCTTCGTTGTAATTGAAACGGCTTTCGTCAGTAATTACAAAAACAGAATCGTTACCAAAGAAGGCATTGTTTGGAGACTCAAGCACTGGCTCCCATGCTCCCAAAGAGGCTGATACCTCTGCGATATCCAATTCTAATGGGTTTTGATTAGTTGGATTAGGCAGTGTTTCACGATTTGTGAAGTTGAATCCAAACCCAATACCTAGCAGACGGTTAAAAACAAAGTCGTTTTCGTAAGTCAATACCTGATAAGGAGCAGGTGTAATCGGTGTTGGTAATATGGTCAACCACGCGATAGCAGAAGCCTCGGCTCCTTTAGAATCAATCGCGTAGATCATATAGCGAATCTTGTAATAAGCCGGGAGATTAGGCGCAGTAAGCGTCAAATCATAGTTTAGGTTGGTACCACTAATATCAATATCCTTGACCACGAAGTCATCACCAACGATGCTGTCAGTTTCCGAGTATACACGACCGGTCACCCGCAATAGCTTAAGGGCTTCGTTATCGTATAATTGGAGAGAAAGCTCAATATCTTCGCCAGCTTCTTTCAGAAAATTGTTGCTAGCTGGTGCCAACAAACTTATAGCGGGGTCTTCATCAGCAGGTAAAGGCGGCTCAATGTCCTCTTGACAAGCTGCGAAGCACGTTACCAGCACCGCCAAAATCAGCGGGCTAATCAGTTTACGGTACTTCATGTTAAGTATCACAGTAAGGGGTTATGTCACTCAATCAATTGACTAGGATACGAAAAAAACGCATCTGGATCAAAAATGAAAATATTTTCCAGAATTTATAAACTAGGAAATGAATATTTGGTAAGCACGTAGCAAGTCCATATTTGTATATTGCGGCCATGAAAGCTCCTTTCTGCCTCTTATTGTTATTATTTATGGTTTTGACGCTTGCTTGCCAAAGCGAAAGTCAATCGCTCCCAACTCACGCCATCGAAGTTCAAAAAAAACATAGGGCCAAGGACAGCATTCGCTCCTTAGAGATAATCAATAGCCTACAACTTGACAGTTTAAACACCGATTCCCCTGCCCAAGCAAATGAATAAAGGATACTTTCCTTTTGGCAATAGGCGATTTTTTTGGTGTTTCCTCCCGATAGCTATGCGGGAGCGCAGAACGCTTATCTCTCTCCTATAACGAATCATCTTTCTATAAGTACCCTATTCATCAAGTCTCTCTTTCTCTGTGTCTCTGTGTCTCTGTGTCTCTGTGTTCGATATTTCAATCCTCTTCTGCTCCGCAGAACGCTAAACCCAAAAAGCCACCCATAAATGGGCGGCTCTTCACATAAAAAGCGGTCATGCTAGGGCGCAATATGAATCAAACGCATCACTTTGGCCTGAGCATTATGAGTAGCCTTGATCAGGTACATACCTTGAGGCAAATCGTTTAGTGAAACTGGCAAAATAAAATTACCCGCCGGCACCATATGGTCGTAGAGATTCGCGATCACACGCCCATTCATATCAAGCATCTGGACTTTCAACTCTCCAGGCTGATCTAACTCAAAATCCACCTGAGCACGCTCTCGAGCGGGATTGGGATGGACTTTGGCCTTAAGAGGGGCGATTTCTTCTTCGATCGGGTTAGGGTCAGTTGATACGTTTGAGAGTGGCACCCAGCCCGTATTGTTGTTGTCATGTACCTCTGTGATTTGATTATTAGGGTCTATGACGATATAGAGATTCTTGGTGATATCAAATCCATTGGGCACCTTCCAGTCAAACTCGATATAAGTGCGATTGCGGGATTTGAAGGTATCGGTAACCGTAAGGGTGGATTGCCCATTGATATCAGCCAGCAACTGCCCACCCGCCTGAGGATTACCGAGGTAAAACTGAAACTCTACCGGTCCGACATAATCCACGAGACTATAGTTTTGAATGAAGGCCCGCAGACGCATCGTATCTCCATCGCCAATATTGGCCGTTTCGATAAAGAGTGATTTACAGAGTCTGGCTTTGTCTGCCGAGGCAGGGCCAATATCTTTGCCTTTGGCTTCATCATACTTCCAAGGGAGGATCAAGCTAAGGTCAGGCTGTGAGTAGTTTTGCTCCCAAAAGTTGGTGCTAATCACCGAGGAGTCAATGTCCACTGCGTACTCTAGCGTCATCGCTCCATTTGCACTCCAAATCACCTGTGGGATGATGGTATAAGGTGCATCGCGGGTCATGCTCACTTGTTGCATTTCACTAGAAAAGGAGACCGCATCTCTTGCTTGACTGCTGTGCGTTTGTAATTCGCTCGCATTATAAGTTCCCGTAGCTTCTAGCCCTACGCCATAGTAAGAGGCTCCCGCATTGACTTCTAAGCCAAAGTTTTGGGTAGTTGAGGCAGAGGCACTATTGAAAGCAGAGTAGGTCATCGTAAAGACAAAGCCATTGGCACTTTGATCGATCAATCGCCCTACCGTACCGTTTGAAAAACCATTTTGGATGGGATTATCTTGGCGACCGGCCAAAGCGTCAAAATTAGCGGAAGGCGGATAAGAAAGTAGGTTACCCGGCTCATGAGAAGTACGCATAGCATAAGCTCCGTCCGCCTTAGAAGTCAACCAGGTGAATAAAGGAACTCCCAAACGTACCATCGCTAGTACATTGCCGACTCTTTGCCCGTTACGGAAGACCGGATATTCATACATATCATAGGTCTGCAAGGTTCCATAGATGGCGTCATCATCTACAGCTGTGGTAGAGACTTTTACTTCGAAACTCTCCGTGCCGCTCGCACTATTAGAAAATTGCTCCCCATAGCTACCCGTAATAGAAGCCTTGAGACCCACACCCCCAACATTACCCGCTGCAGAAAGCGTACTACTCAGGCCCCAATCTGAAGTCATGGTAGTTTCCAGGGTAGTATCTACGCTATTCTCAGTAGAATAGGTTGATTTAAACATTTTGCAATCAAGGCCAAAGGTTCCGTTGGCGTAGCAGTTGAAAAGATCAATGGTATCATTGCCGATGATGTCGAAGTGGTAGGGAGGACTATTGTTGACCACAAGTGGCCGGAAGATTTGCTTTTCAAACCTACGGGGCTGCTGTAGGCTAAAACGTCCCCCTCTGATAGCTCCAAAAGTAGCAGCAAAATGATAATCATTAGAGGAACCAGCGTAGGCCTTGCTTTGTAAATCGTTTTGCGCTTTAAGACTGAGGGCACCCAATGAATTATCAACCTCAAAAATGCTCGTACGGAGGAAATGTTGAGGATTACCAGAATTACCATCATCATTAGTGGTAACCATCAAAATATCCTTTTGCAGATCCCAATCCACGTCGCCTATGGCGATATAGTTGCTCGCATCCACTAGCTGATAAAAATTATCAGGCACCTGCCCTGCTGAGCCCTGAGCCTGGGGGATGAGGTTAGGACTAGCGTAGGTGTACACCCTAAAAGAAGCGTTAAAAGCTGCGACAAACTCTTCTACTTGATCATTGTTGAGATCACCAGAAGTCAGGGCTATGGCCGTTCTAGCACCGTTTTGTTCATCCTCTACGATGTATTCATTGCCTATAGTAATCTCAGTAAGTCCGTTGGGCGCAGGACCCGTTGCTTCGATCATAAGCAAACGCTTGCTCATCACTGGCGTACTGCTTATGTCATTATAAGCAAAGGCTAAGACTAGAGTTTCATAATTTGTGTTATTGGCGTTATATCTACCGGAGCTTAGCGCTATGTTTTCCCAATTAGTGTCATTAGGGAGCCATACAATAGGATTCTTGGTCTTTTGCGTGATCGACCAGCCAGATAGATTAGCGGTAGGGGTAACTTCAAATAACTGTATGTAAATTCTTCTTTGACCATTTACCTCCTCTATGGTAACAATCCCAATATCATCATTTCCGTTGCCATCAAAATCTCCCACCGTTAGATCAAAGGCTTCATAAGCAGAATTCCCATCAGGGAAAAAAGAGCCAACATTTTGCTGAACGATGCTGCTGGAAGGACTGCCAAAGCTCGCATTTACAGAACGAATCTCAAGGATAAAATCCCCTATTGCGTCGCGGTACATCGCCACTATCTCTTCTTTTCGGTCTTTATTAAAGTCGGCCTTGTCCCATTTGAGTATAGGATCTCGATCAGGAGCATTGGTGCCATTGGGCCAAGCAAATAATCCACTAGCATCTTGCTTGTTGGCCGTTACGGTAAGATCCGTCTCAGAGATCGTAGGAAAGTTAAGCCTTACCCAAGTTGCCGTACGAAACTTTTGTTGCTGGGCAAAAACCACTTCATCAAAACCGTCGCCATCATAATCCAAGGTCAAGACATTGAGAAACTTTTCATCATACGTCTTAACCGTATCGAGCCATTTAGATTCGTCTTCTACGATAGGTTGATTAGTAGCATCGATATCATAATGCCCAATCGTAAGCCGAGTGCTAGAGTCATTGCCACTCAAACTATTGGTATGGAAGATGATAAATTCTTGTCCTTCGACAGAACCATTGATATTAGCCAATGGCCCATCTAGAACTACTTGTCCGTAGCTCAATAAGCTGAGACAAAGCAAGCTGAGGATTGAGAAATAATACTTCATAATGTGAGGCTATTAAGGCGTCGAGCGCATTTATGTGAATATGAACTCAAGTTAGCCTTAGCCTCTAGGCGGCAACATCCCATGAAAGGGGGAGGAAGGGGGCGAATGATGAATTTCGAAGGCTGAATAATGATCTTAGAAGGAAAAACGCTCAATTCCGAAGTTCGAAATTGGGCGTTCGTTATCCATAATTCTGACTTCCCTCAGCCGATTTCTCCGCGTAGTTTCTTGGCTACTACCTCAGATTTGCTGTTGACGTGCAGTTTTTTGTAGATGTTTTTGATATGGGTGCGCACCGTTTCGATACCGATGCTATAGCGATCTGCAATCAGTTTATAGCTCAGGCCATCGACCAAACCTTCGACGATTTGGTTTTCCTTGGGCGTGAGGGGACTTTGGTTGGTTTTCTTGGCGGGTTGGAAGTAATCTACCACTTTACGAGCCACTTGTGGCGACATCGCAGAGCCACCAGACTGCACAGATTCGACTGCAGCTTTGATTTTGGGTAGTGGCGTCCCTTTGACCAGATAACCAACGGCTCCAGCACATAAGGCCTGAAAAATATGTCGACTGTCCTCGTGCAAAGTCAACATGATAATATCGGTATCAGGCAGGATGGCTTTGATCTTTTTGATGCCTTCGATGCCCGTAATTCCCGGCAGATTGATGTCGAGCAGCAGGACCTCCATTTTGTGCTCGTGCAGTTCTACTTCCGCCAAAAAGTCCTCCACTGATTCGGAAGCAATTATCACTTCAAAACCCAGCTGATGGCCAAAAAATGCCTTCAAGACCTCGCGGCTGTCCTGATGATCTTCGATTATACCTAGTCGTATCATAGCGGCAAAGTATCAAATTTGTGTTTGCATCGCCCTCCCATAAATGAGGGATAAGCGTTCTGCGATCCCGCATAGCTATCGGGAGTAATCCCAAACCAATTAGGTCAAAGTGGTCCCACTCACCAGCATCGAAAAGCCACTCCCCTGCTGCAACTGTAGTTTAGCCCCAATCTGTTTGGCCCTCATTTCCATATTCTTGAGGCCTTGACCGAGCGTCTTGGGTGTTTTGAGTGGAGTCTCGCTGCGCGGAACGCTTGGACTTTGGTTTTGCACCTTGAGCGACCATTGATCCTTACGTTGATGAAGACTGATCTTGACCTCATCTTGGGGCGCGTGTTTGACGATATTATTGATGGCTTCTTTGAAGATTAAGTATAGGTTTTGCCGCACATCTGGCGACATCGCCTGCTCCAAATCCCAGCCATCTACTTGAAAGTCCCACTTTATCTCCAAAGGATTGAGCAGCTCAAAAGCTAACTCCTTCATACGGTCTATTAGCCCACCTAATTGGTCATAACGGCTGTCAATGGACCAAATCACATCTCGCATAGTAGCGATAGCAGTTTGACTATTATCGATAATTTTGTCCCGATAGGTATCTAGACTTGTGCCCTCGCTATACTGCATCATCTGCGCTTGCATGGAGATACCGGTCAGCAAACTGCCCATCTCATCATGAAGATCGCTAGCGATTTGAGTACGCAGATTGCCCAATTTGATTTCCCGTTTTTGTCGCGCATTGACCGATTGAAACAACAATAGGCCAGCCCCAATCAAGCCAATCAAAATGGCTCCTAATATCCAGGCATTGGTACGAAAGCGCTCGTTTGCCTTCTCCTTTTTCAGACCCAAGATCTCAGCTTCCCGCTTTTCGGTTTCGTATTCGGTATTTAGCTCTTGAATGATTTGGGTACGCTCGGTGGAAAAAATACTATCCTTGGCTCGGGCATGTAGCTGAAAATATTCCAGACTTTTTTTATAGTCTCCTGCCTCGGCATAGTTACGGGAGAGATGATTGGAATTGGCCAACACATTGCTCCAATCTCCATTCTTGAGTGAATTGTCAAGGGTGATATGCAAATATTTGATCGTGGAGTCCCGCTCTCCTAATATTTCAAAAGCATTCCATTTGGCATCAGGAATCCAGAATTTGTGGGCAGTGTCCTCATTATCCATAGCAGTGAGATCATCAATGATCTTAATGACCTCATCATCTTTGCCCTGTATTTTTAAGACTTTGAGCAGGCCATGCAAACTCGATCCGATCATTTCGCGATGCCCTACTTCGAGATTCCATTCGTAGGCTTTGCGAAAATAGTAGAGTGCTGAATCGGCATTGCGGAGCGAATAGTGCGCAGCTCCCAAATAGCCCAAGGTATAGCCGATGTCTATGCGGGCGTCCTTGGCTAGTTCGAGTGCGTAGCATTGCCGGAAATAATCTAAGGCCTTCTCCCCTTCCTGCAATTCGAAAAAGAGTACACCGATATTTCCGACGATATGACTCTTGTGGTTTTTGGGTGCCCAGTCTAGTGCCTTATAAAAGCTATTGGTGCTTTCGGTGTATTCTCCCGATTCTTTTTGGATCAGACCAAGGCTATTTAGGCTTTCAGAGTATCCCAAACTGTCTTTTAGCTCAAAAAAAGAATCTCGTCCGCGCTCACAGTATATGCGAGAGGAATCCGCCACACCCAGATGGTGGAAGGCCATACCCATATAGATGTCATTATTAGCGATTTCGTCGGCTTTGCCATATTGCTTGAGTAGGCTTGCCGCTTCGCGGAACGCTTTTAATGCTTTAGAATAACGGCCAAATAAGTCGTATTGGATGGCGAGATTGCTGAGACTAAGGCCCAGTTGGTGATTATTTTCCAGCTCACGCGAGAGATTGACGGCTTCTTGGGAGGCTTCTCTGGCAGCTTCAAAAGATTCGTTTTCCAGGGCTTCGCTGAGCGCACGCAAAGATTCTATGCGTTCCACGCCAGTGGACTGCTCTACTACCTGACGCAAAGAATCTACTGTATCACCCCAACAAAGGGAGGGCAGCAGCAAAAGAAAAAGGATTAAAGTTTTTCTTGCTGAGTGCATAATGTTAAAAAGTTGAGACGATACGTTCGCCGCAGGCGACTACCACATCAGGGAAAGCCCGATCTCAAGGGGTGCAATCCGAGGATTGACATAGCCGGCAGGATGCACGGAGGCATCGCTAAACGTATCGAAAACATCTGATAATCGGTAGGAAGCATAAAGCGCTGCCCATTTATAGCCTAATCGTGCATAGGCTCCATATCTTACTCTTTGAAAATCACCTTCTTGTTCAAGGCCGCTGTCTTTAAGGACGCGTGTACGAACCCCCGTTTCACGCTCAGTGAGGTACTGGGCCGATAATAAATAACCGGCATAAGCACCCACTTCGGCAAATACCAAAGGATCATTGTCTTCGTCTTTGGTGATGTTCCAATACAAGCCTACAGGAAGTTCAATCAGGCCTAAGCGATGCTTTTCTGAAACTAACGGTTCACTTTCATTCAGCGTAGTGGGGAAGGTCTTGCTACTGCTCTGGGCGTAGTCATAAACTGTCCAGGCGTAGCCGGGCGTGAGGCGGAGCCCCAAAGTATTGCTCCCAAAAGGAATCATAAAACCGGCCCCAATAAAGTAAGTTCCTGAGCTGGTACCCGCAACCGGCACTGTGTCCTGCTCAGCCTTAAAAGTATTGGTTTGGTACATAAAGCCCCGGTTAAAAACGAGGCCAAAGGTACGTGGCGGGTCTGAAGGTAAGTTTATAGAATCAGTTTCTACGGTCGTTACTGTTTCGGCACTATCAGCGGGTACTTCCTGCGCGAGCAGGCTACTGCCAAGTAAGACGATAAACAGTATGTGCAGAAATAGGTTTTTCATATTGCGTATTATTGCATCAAAGGTAATCAAACTCAATGAATCGATTCAATATAAGAGTGTACGGAATCTATCTAAAGGATGGTCAGCTCCTCGTCACTGACGAAATTCGTTTTGGCATGAAGATGACCAAACTGCCGGGAGGAGGCCTTGAGTTTGGTGAAGGCTTGGCCGCAGCCCTCAAGCGCGAGTGGCAGGAAGAGATGAAGCTCGATATAGAAGTGGGCGATGTCTTTTATGTCAATCCCTTCCTACAGATCTCTGCCTTTAAACAAACGGATGAAGTGCTCTGTCATTATTTTTGGGTCAAACCTTTAGCGCCTTTTAATGTGCCTATTACCGACAAGGCCTTTGACTTTGAAACCGATGAGGACGATCAGCAGCGTTTTCGTTGGATACCCCTAGACCAACTGACAGAGGAATCTTTTACCTTTCCGATTGATCGATCGATGGTACCAAAATTGAAGGCGTATTTATTAGATAAAAATTTACAATTTTGAGGGCGTGGATGTTGGAGTCGTAAGATCTTGCGACCCTACTAAACTATCCTGATTGACCTTCAAGCTTCTTTATGTCTTCCTTTTGGCGTTCGGTAACAACACTTATCTCAGGCAATCTCTTGTCTCAGGCGATTAGTGTGCTAGGCCTGATCGTCTTAGCGCGGCTGTATTTGCCTGACGCTTATGGAGTATTTGGCTTTTTCATCGCTAGCGTAGCAGTCATGGTGGTGATCGTAAACGGAGGTTACGAGATGGCGGTGATGCTGCCCCGCGCTGCGGAACGCGCCCATCAATTGGTATTATTGAGTTGGCGCATAGCCATCGGCTTAGGTTTGGTCTTAACGCTGGTTTTTGTGCTTTTGGGAGATGCCTTTATCTCCTGGGGCCAAGTTGAGGAGATGGGTTATTGGTACTTTATGATACCACTTAGCATACTGCTAGAAGGCCTCGCCCAACCGCTGCAGATGGCACTCAATCGCCAGCAGCAATATCGCCTGATGTCGATTAGCAAAGTCGTACGCTCGGCTCTGACCGTAGGTTTGAGCATGGCCATGGGCTGGCAGTTTAGTGATT